>NZ_DAHVHV010000022.1:0-32981 GCF_027317285.1 Ferrovum sp.
CGCTGGTCCGGCAGATTGCCGAATACCTCATCCACAGCGGGGGGAAGCGCCTGCGTCCCCTTCTGTTGCTGCTCTGTGCCCGCGCCCTGGGCTACCAGGGACATCATCACCATACGCTCGCTGCCGTCGTCGAGTTCATCCATACGGCGACCCTGTTGCACGATGACGTCGTCGACAAATCCGATCTGAGGCGCGGACAAAAAACCGCCAATTCCCTGTTTGGTAACGAGGCCAGCGTTCTGGTCGGCGATTTCATCTACTCCCGTGCCTTCCAGATGATGGTTTCCGTCAATCAGATGAAGGTCATGGAGGTGCTGGCAGATGCCACCAACGTGATCGCCGAAGGCGAGGTGTTGCAACTGCTCAACTGCCACGACCCGGAAGTGGATGAATCCCGTTATTTACAGGTGATCCGCTACAAAACCGCCAAGTTGTTCGAGTCTGCAACCCGTTTGGCGGGGATTCTGGCCGAGGTCCCCTTGCCCGTCGAGGAACACCTGGCTACCTTCGGTGGAGAGTTGGGCACCGCCTTCCAGATCATCGACGATGTACTGGATTATTCGGGCCAACTGGAGGATCTGGGCAAGAATCTGGGCGATGACCTGGCCGAAGGAAAAGCCACGCTCCCGGTGATCCGCGCCCTTCAAACTGCCGCGCCTGCCCAGGCCGACTTGCTCAGAAATGCCATCGAACAGGGAGGCGGATCCTCGCTGGAAGCCGTTGCCCGCATCATCCGGGACAGCGGCGCCCTGGCCTATGCCCGCCAACGGGCATTGCAGTTCAGCCAGTCGGCGCTGGTTCACCTGAATCAGGCCCTTCCCCCCTCGTCCTATCGGGACGCGCTGGCGCAACTCACCCTGCTGGCCGTGGAGCGCACCCGATGATTCATGATCCCCGAAATTTTAAATTTAAGGCACACTTAAGGCTGATCGGGTCTAATCACTCCTGAGTTTGAGACTCCTCTGTGAATGGATTCGTTTCCCCTTAAGGTGGCCCTTCGGGCCACTTCTTTTTATCCTGATCGGATCCGGCCGTTTCCTCTAGAATGTCACTTTCTTTGGGATGATTCATGAGACTTTTACTGGTTGAAGACGATCCACTGCTGGGGGACGGGCTGCGGGTCGGCTTGCGTCAGGCGGGCTATGCCGTGGATTGGGTGGAAGACGGCCAGACAGCCAAATTTTCCCTGCAATCCGAAAATTATGACCTCGCGGTGCTCGATCTCGGTTTGCCCAAAATCTCCGGGCTGGAATTATTGAAATGGCTGCGCGCCCAAGCCATGACCCTTCCCGTCCTGGTTTTGACGGCGCGGGATACCGTCCCCGACCGGGTCACCGGACTGGATGCAGGCGCCGATGATTACCTGATCAAACCCTTTGATCTCGATGAATTGATCGCCCGTCTGCGTGCCCTGTCCCGCCGGGGCAGCGGACTGGCCACCCCGCTTCTCACGCACAAGGAGATCAGTCTCGACCCCGCAGCCCACCAGGTATTCAAAAATGGCGCTCTGGTGGAACTGTCTGCGCGGGAATTTTCCCTGTTGCACCAACTCCTGCTCAACATTGGCCGGGTTCAGACCCGTGATCAACTGGAAAGCCACCTCTATGGCTGGGGCGAGGAAGTGGAAAGCAATTCCATCGAGGTCCATATCCATCATCTGCGCAAAAAACTGGGCAACACGCTGATCCGAACCCTGCGCGGCATCGGGTATGTCATCGACAAACCCTGATCATCCCGGAACGGCGCAGCGCACCTCATGAACTCCCTGCGCCGCCGCCTGCTCCTGCTGTTGTTGGGGGCCATGTCCCTCGTCCTGATCGTGGTGGTGTTCTTCGACCACCGCTCGGCACGACAGGAACTGGATTCCCTGTTTGACGCCCAGATGGCCGAGTCTGCCCATGTACTGCTGGGTATCGCCCAACGCACTCTCACCGAACGCATCGAACACGGAATCGAGGATGAATCCCCGGTGACCCATGAATATGAGCAGGCCATGGTCTATCAGGTATGGAACCATCAAACCCTGATCTTGCGGTCTGCCACCGCCCCCGCCACGCTGATGGGGGCCTCGACCCAGCCGGGTTATTCCACGATCACCATCAATACCCGCCGTTGGCGTTTACTGGTCCTGTGGGATTCGGCCCATGAACTCATGATCCAGATGGCTGAACCCATGCGCGGACGGGAACGACTGGCGCGTCAGATCGTGCTCAACATGTTGTTCCCCTCCGTGGCGATTGCCATTCCCCTGGTCCCCCTGATGATCTGGGTCATGGTCAATACCGGACTGCGTCCCTTGCGTCAGTTGCGCCGCGAAGTGGTTCAGCGCTCCGCAGATCGCCTCGAACCCCTGGATCTGCTTTCCATCCCCTTCGAAGTCAAGCCACTGGCTACGGCCCTCAACGATCTGTTCGGGCGATTGCGCCACTCCATCGAATCGGAACGCCGCTTCACCGCTGATGCCGCCCACGAATTACGCACGCCGCTGGCGGCTCTGCGCACCCAGGCGCAGGTTGCCCTGCGTTGCATCATGGAGGAAGATCGCCAGCATGCCCTGCATCAGGTTCAGCAGGGGATAGAGCGGGCGACCCATCTGATCGAACAACTCCTCACCCTGGCACGGATCGACCCGGAAGAAGCAGGGATGCATCATGATCTGGTGCTGATTTATCCCCTTGCGGCAGAGGCTCTGGCCTTTCTGGCGGGGCAGGCAGAGCAGAAGAAAATAGAACTGCTCCTCAAGGGCGAGACCACCCTGCGCATCCTGGGGCAAAGCGGCCATCTGAGCATCCTGCTGCGTAACCTGGTGGACAACGCCATTCGCTACAGCCCTCCGCGCAGCACGGTGGTGCTGCAGTTATCCCAGACCGACACGCATGAAGTTCAACTGGATATCACGGATAACGGGCCGGGAATCCCCGCCGAAGAAATGCAGCGCGTCACGGAAAGATTCTATCGCCTGCCCGGCAGCGGTCAGCAGGGAAGCGGACTGGGTTTGTCCATCGTACAACGGATTGCCGAACACCACCGGGCCCGTCTGAGTCTGGCGGCAGCCTCGCCTCAGGGCGGGCTCCGGGTCACGGTGGTCTTTCCCGCCATTCCCCTCCTTCAGACCTCCTCGTCATCCCCCGCATCCCCGCCAAGTACGGCGGCAATAGTGGAACGGGAAAATCCACGGTTGGCCAAATAACGCATTTGGCGAGCCCGATCCATGGCTGTTTCAGGCAACTGACCAAATTTTCTTGCCCATACGGCGCGCCCGGCCTGCACCTCTCGGGCACGGGCTTCTTCGAGCAGGGAACGGGCAATGGTCGCAGGAACTCCATGCTGCTGAAAATCCTGGCGCAGGCGCAGGACCCCATGGTGCTCTGCGTGTTTACGCAGCAAGGCCTCCGCTGCCCGCTGGTCTGACAGATACCCCTGGCGCTCCAGTTGGTCCAGCAGTGCCTCCAGAGCCGCCTGCGAACCGGCTTCCTGCTTCAGGCGTGACGCCAGTCCGTAGCGGGTATACTCGCGCCGCGCCAGAAGGCGCAGGGCTCGTTCATGCAACGCTTTCACTCTTCCTCGGTTTTCCGTTCCACAGGCATTTCCAGTCCACTGGCAGAGCGGATGCGGGCCTCGATTTCCTGGGCCAGCGCGGGACGCTCGCGCAGGTACAAGCGCGCATTGTCCTTGCCCTGCCCGATCTTTTCTCCCTGGTAGGCATACCATGCCCCGGATTTTTCGATCACCTTGGCCATGACCCCCAATTCGATGATTTCCCCCTCCCGTGAAATCCCTTCCCCGTACAGGATGTCGAAATCCGCCACCTTGAAGGGGGGGGCCACCTTGTTCTTGACCACCTTGACCCGCGTCTCGCTGCCAATGACCTCATCCCCCCGCTTGATGGAGCCCACGCGCCGGATGTCCAGCCGCACGGAGGCGTAAAACTTGAGCGCATTCCCCCCCGTGGTAGTTTCCGGATTACCGAACATGACACCAATCTTGAGGCGAATCTGGTTGATGAAGACGACCATGGAATTGGACCGTTTGATGTTGCCGGTCAACTTGCGCAACGCCTGGGACATGAGACGGG
Organism: Ferrovum sp.; assembly: GCF_027317285.1. NCBI lineage: Bacteria > Pseudomonadati > Pseudomonadota > Betaproteobacteria > Ferrovales > Ferrovaceae > Ferrovum > Ferrovum sp. The sequence goes on from NZ_DAHVHV010000022.1 coordinate 4,076, forward strand.
CATGCAGCCCCACATGGGAGTCCCCCATCTCGCCCTCGATTTCCGCACGTGGCGTCAGGGCGGCAACCGAGTCCACCACCACGATGTCCACAGATCCGGAACGCACCAGCATATCCGCGATTTCGAGGGCCTGTTCTCCCGTATCAGGCTGAGAAATGAGCAGATCGGCCACATTGACCCCTAATTTCTGGGCATAAACCGGATCCAGGGCATGCTCGGCATCGATAAATGCAGCCACCCCTCCCTTTTTCTGCATTTCCGCAATGACCTGCAAGGTCAACGTGGTTTTACCCGAGGATTCAGGCCCGTAGATCTCCACGATCCGACCCCGCGGCAACCCCCCGACCCCCAGAGCCATATCGAGCCCGAGGGAACCGGTGGAAATCACCTCGAGGTCATTCTCAACGCCCCCCGCCCCCAGGCGCATCACAGCCCCTTTGCCGAACTGCTTCTCGATCTGGGACAACGCGGCCGCCAATGCCTTGCTCTTATGCTCTTCCATGCATACTCCTCACTCTGTCATGATATCCAAGCGCTCACTCTAGGCGCATTCCCGGATGAAATTCCGTACAACAAACGGATTCTGTGGCGTTCCTTCAACACGGGCCAATGACTGTAATTATATACAGTTACCCCGGAGCGTCAAGCGGTTTCCGCCATTCACGCGAGGGCCGGTTTACACACCCATTCCCACACGCCCTGCAACCCCCGGGTAATCGCCGCAGCCCGAATGGCCTGCCGGTCCCCCGGAAACCAGAACGTGTCCGTCCGAATTCCGCCCTGCCGCTCTCCCCAGGCCAGACAAACCGTTCCAACCGGTTTATGCACCGTCCCTCCCCCAGGTCCGGCCACGCCGCTCACGGCCACCACAATGTCCGCGCGACTGAGTTTCAAGGCGCCTTCCACCATGGCGCAAACCACCGGTTCACTGACGGCGCCAAATGCTTCAAGGAGCGACTCGGGTACCCCGAGCATCGTGACTTTGCTATGGTTGCTGTAGGTTACCCAGGCGCGGTCGAACCAGCGGGAACTGCCGGGAATCTCCGTGACCAGGGCGGCCATCCCCCCGCCGGTGCAGGATTCGACGGTGGCCAGAGTCCAGCCGCGCTGGCTCAGGGCTTCTCCCACCCGCTGAGCCAGATCCCTGTCTGCTTCCCCCGAAAATGCACCCACTGCCTCGAGACCCGGTTCAGAAGTGTCCATGCCATACCCCCCTCACATGCCAGAGTATCCACATCGCCAGAACGGCTGCCAGGGCATCGTCCAGCATGATGCCCACCCCCCCCTTGATTCGTCGATCAACCCAACTGATCGGAAAAGGTTTCCAGATATCGAACAGACGAAACAACCCAAACCCCAGTGCCCACCCGAGTCCCGTGGGCGGAGCCAGCAGGAGCACGCCAGCACAGGCCACCACCTCATCCCAGACCACTGCCTTGGGATCCTCGTCTTCCAGCGCCCGTGCCGTTGCGTCGCAGGCCCATACTCCAAAGGCAAACAAACCCGCCAGGAGCAACCATTGTACGCCCCAGGGCAGGGGGCGCAGCAAAAAAAAGAGGGGAAAACCGAGCAGACTGCCTACCGTTCCCGGAGCCCAGGGGGACAACCCTGCCCCTCCGCCCAAGGCCACCCAGTGAAGCGGGCTTTCCTTCATGAAACCGACCGTGGCACGCCTCATGACGCCCCGGCAAAATGATCATATCCCCGCCACGAGACGGACACGGACAGGCCCCGCTCATCCTGCATGCAGCGTTCGTCCGGAACAGCGGTCACGCGTCCGATACGGGTCAGGGCAACCTCCCCGGCGCTCCCCAGTGCTTCCAGTTCGGAACGCCGGGCAGCGGGGGCCGTGAAACATAATTCGTAGTCTTCCCCCCCCTGCAATACCCGGCGCTGCCAGTCCGGATCGGCGGGGCCTGACGGCTGAGCCGCCGAGGTCGGTATGCGCGCCAGCTCCAGTTGCGCGCCCACGCCGGAAGCGTCCAGAAGATGCCCCAAATCGGCCAGCAAACCGTCGGAAATATCGATGGCTGCGCTGGCCAAAGCGCGCAGGGCTTGCCCCAGAGCGACCCGCGGGGTCGGGCATTCGAAGCGTTCCAGGGCAAAGTCCCGGGCCGCTGGCGCAAGGTTCGGGCAGCGTCCCAGACGCCAGTCCAGACCCAGCGCCGCATCGCCCAGCGTCCCCGACACCCAGACATCCTCTCCCGCATGGGCACCACTGCGCCGCAACGCCTGTCCGTCAGGGACTTCACCGATGATCGTCACCGCCAGGGCAAGCGGCCCCGCCGTGGTATCTCCGCCGATCCAGTCCACGTCGTGGGCCCCCAACGCCTCACGAAACCCCTGGCTAAAGGCTGCCACCCAGGATTCCAGGGGAGGGACGGGGAGGGTCAATCCCAGCAAAACCCAGCGCGGCGTCGCCCCCATGGCCGCCATGTCCGACAGGTTCACGGCGGCGGCCTTGCGACCCAGGCGGTGGGGGTCCATATCCGGAAAAAAATGCTGACCGCCCACCAACAGATCGGTGGAAAGGGCCAATTCATGCGCCGTCTGCGGCACGATCAAGGCGGCATCATCCCCTCCCGCCAACAACGTATGCCGGGTAGGCGGACGGAAATAACGCCGGATCAGTTCAAACTCGCCCGCCATCTCACCCCACGCAATCCCTCAGGAAGTTTTTTGGCGCACCGGATGTTGACGTTCCTCCGGCCGTTCCTGCGCCACCAGACGATCCAGTACGCCGTTGATGTATTTATGACCGTCCGTGCCTCCAAAACGTTTGGCCAGATCGATGGCCTCGTTCAGAATGACGCGGAAGGGCGTTTCGGGAAAATGGGCCAGTTCGTAACTGGCCAGCCACAGGATGGCGCGCTCCACCGGACTGACCTGCGCCATGGGACGGTCGATCAGCGCACCCAGCCGTTGATCCAGGGATGTCCGCTCCGTCATCACCCCTTTCAGCAACTGTTCGAGAAACTCCCGATCCGCGCGCATGAAGTGGGGTTGAGTGCCGAGATGATCGATGATGGCTGCCCGTTCGGTATCTGCCAGTTGCCACTCATAGAGCCCCTGCACCACCAACTCGCGCGCCTGACGGCGTGCCGATTTCATAGTGCCCCCCGCCGGATTTCTTCGAGCAGACGCACCATTTCGATCGCCGCCAGAGCGCAGTCCTGCCCCTTATGCTCGGCCCGGGCAAAGGCCTGGGCATCGTTCTCCGTGGTCAGCACCCCATTGGCAATGGGAACCCCCGTAGCCAGTTGGACTGCCGTGATCCCGGCCGCCGATTCATCCGCCACGATCTTGAAATGGTAGGTATCCCCGCGCACCACGCAGCCCAGGGCGATCAGCGCCTGAAAACGCCCGGTTTCCGCCAGGACCTTGAGGGCCAGCGGTAGTTCCAGGGCACCGGGCACACGCAGTACCGGGATGTCTTCTTCAGCCACGCCACGCTCCATCAGCGCCTTGCCCGTCGCCGCCAGCAGTTGCTCGCCAATGGCCTCGTTGAAGCGGGCCAGTACGATGGCGATGCGCAGCCCCTTGCCATCACAGGCAATATCCGCCATGCTGGTATTCCAGGGTCTATTCCTCGGGTGTGACATATCCAGTGATCTCCAGTCCAAAACCTGCCATGCTGGGCATCTTGCGTTGGCGGGACAGCACTTTCATGCGCCCCACGCCCACTGCCCGTAAAATCTGTGCGCCTACCCCATGCAGGCGCGAATCCCATTTTCGTCCGGCGGGGGGCGCCGTCATGGCCTCGGCCGTGACCCAGGCGATCAGGTCCTGGGCCTGATCTGCACCGTGCAACAGAACGATCACGCCGCTCCCTGCCGCAACGATTTTCTGCATGGCGCCCCGAATCCCGAAGGAATGCCGCCCTACCCCGTCATCCAGGACATCCGTCACGGAAAAAGGCTCGTGCACGCGCACCAACGTCTCCCTTGCGGCCTCGATCTGACCATACACCAGCGCCAGGTGGGTACGATGACCCACCGCATCATAAAACGCCACCACCTCGAAATTGCCCAGGGGGGTATTCAGGGGCCGGGCGGCCACCCGTTCCACCAGACATTCGGTGTGACTTCGGTAACGAATCAGGTCGGCAATCGAGCCCACTTTCAGACCATGCTCACGGGCAAAGGGGATGAGGTCGGGAAGGCGCGCCATCTCACCGTCCTCCTTGAGGATCTCACAAATCACCGCCGCAGGTTCCAGGCCGGCCAACTGGGCCAGATCGCAGCCGGCCTCGGTATGCCCGGCGCGTATCAGCACCCCGCCGCGCCGCGCCATCAGCGGAAAAATATGCCCCGGCTGCACCACATCGGCGGGGCGGGCAAAACGGGCCACTGCGGCCTGTACCGTACGCGCCCGATCGGCGGCTGAAATCCCCGTGGTCACCCCCCGTGCCGCCTCGATGGACACGGTAAAGTTGGTGGTAAGCGGAGAACGGTTGTCCGTCACCATGAGCGGCAAGTTCAATTGTTGGCAGCGGGCCTCCGTCAAGGTCAGACAAATCAGCCCGCGTCCGTAGCGCGCCATGAAGTTGATGGCTTCCGGGGTGACATGATCCGCCGCCAGCACCAGGTCGCCCTCGTTCTCACGGTCCTCATCATCCACCAGAATGACCATGCGCCCTGCCTGGACTTCGGCGATCAATTCCTCCGTGGGTGCCAGGACTCCCGCCACCTGTGTCATCAAACTTTCTCCTTCCAAACCCCGCATTCTACCCCAAGGGGGGCGTTTCCGTTCCCCTGTCTTCGGACCATTGCCGAGCCCTTTCGGCATAGCGCGCCAGCAAATCCACTTCCAGATTCACTCCGGCGCCTTCCACCAGGTCCCCCAGGGTCGTGACCTGCTGGGTATGGGGAATCAGATTGACCGTAAAAAGCGCTCCTTCCACTGCGTTCACCGTCAGACTTACGCCCTGCACCGTCACCGATCCCTTGGTCGCAATGTAACGCGGCAAATCTCCCGGAGCCTCCACCTGCAAGGTGACGCTCTCCCCGCTGGGCGTGAAACGGCGTACCCGTCCTACCCCATCCACATGCCCGGAGACCAGGTGACCGCCCAGCGCATCACCCAAACACAGGGCCCGCTCCAGATTGATGCGCCGCCCCAACACCCACCCGGTCGTCCCCTCCAGAGTCACCCGTGAGACCTCTGCCGAAAAGGACTGCGCGCCCAGCGCAATCACGGTCAGGCAAACGCCATTGACCGCAATGGATCCGCCCAGATCAACCCCCTCCAGGGGCAAGGTCGCCGTATCGAAAGTCATGCGCATCCCCTCTGCCAGGGGTTCCATACTCACGATCCGTCCCACCGCCTGCACTATTCCGGTAAACATGTCTCATTCCCTCGTCGTACCCGTGCCCGAATCAGCCAATCCTGCCCCAGAATGCGTCGTTCCCCGACCTCCAGGACCTTCCCCTGGGCCAGGGAACTCAGGGGTCGGGACCAACTCACCGCCCCCAGTGCCCCCTCCCCCAGCAAAAGGGGGGCCTGAAAAACCAGCACCTCATCCACCAGTCCGGCTTCCAGCAATGCCCCGGTCAAACGCGGACCGGCCTCCAGCAACACCTCATTCAATTCCAGGCGACCCCAGGCCCGTACCAGAGCCTGCAAATCCACGCGCCCCTGGTTCGAAACCGGCAAAGGAACCACTTTCCCCCCCGCTGCCTCGAGGGCACGCTGCCGCTCCGACGGCGCCGGATCGACACAGTAAAACCAGGCCTGCCCCCCCGCTGTCAGGATCCGGGCCGTGACAGGTGTTTCCAGACGGGGATCCAGCACCAGGCGCTGGGGTTGGCGCGCCGTCTCCACGGCCCGCACCGTCAACGCCGGATCATCCTGCCTGACCGTACCCCCACCGGTGGCCACCGCACAGGAACGGGCGCGCCAGCGATGCCCCTCGGTGCGTGCCTCCACCCCGGTGATCCATTGACTGACGCCGTTCCCCAACGCACTCTTGCCGTCCAGGCTGAGCGCCAGCTTGGCCCGAATCCAGGGTCGTCCCTCGGTCATGCGCAACGTGAAACCAGGATTGAGGTCCGCCGCCGCACGTACTTCCACCCCCTCTTCCACCTCGACGCCCGCTGCCCGCAAACGGGCCAATCCCTGTCCGGCCACGCGCGGATTGGGGTCCTTCATGGCCACCACCACCCGTGCAATGCCCGCCTCGATGAGCGCATCGGCACAGGGCGGGGTGCGTCCCGTATGACTACAGGGTTCGAGGGTCACGAAGGCCGTGCCCCCCCGCGCCCGCGCCCCGGCCACGCGCAGGGCATGGACCTCGGCGTGGGGTTCTCCGGCCCGCTCATGCCAGCCTTCCCCGACGATCTGACCAGACTGTACGATGACGCAACCCACCCGGGGATTGGGCGTGGTCGTCCAGCACCCCCGCCGCGCCAGTTCCAGCGCCCGCCGCATGAAATGCACCCGACCATCGAGGGGATCAGAGGTCACGGATCACATCCCGAAAATCGTCCAGATCCTGAAAACTCCGGTATACCGAGGCAAATCGCACATAGGCCACCTTGTCGAGGTGACGCAATTCTTCCATCACCATTTCCCCCACCTGGCGGGAGGTGATCTCCCGTTCTCCCAGCGCCAGCAGATGCTGGCGTATCCGTTCGATGGCCGCATCGACCCGTTCCACGGGAACCGGTCGTTTATGCAGGGCACGCATGAAACTGACCCGCACCTTGTCGGCCGAATACTCTTCCCGCTGGCCGTTGGATTTGACCAGTTGAGGAAGGCGAATATCCACCGTTTCATAGGTGGTGAAACGCCGGTTACATCCCACGCAACGCCGGCGCCGACGGATGCTCTCGCCCGTTTCCGAGATCCGCGAATCGATGACCTGGGAATCCATGGCGCCGCAGAAGGGACATTTCATGGCTTGTCCTATTCACCTGCCACGGTCATTTCCCCCACCAGGATGGAACCGCAAATTTTGGACCCACGCACCCGTACATCCGTCCCCACGCCCTGAATCGCACGAAACATTTCCTTGAGGTTCCCGGCAATGGTGATTTCGTGTACGGGATACTGGATCTGCCCCTGTTCCACCCAGAACCCCGCCGCACCGCGCGAATAATCCCCGGTCACCCCGTTCACGCCATGCCCCAGCAACTCGGTGACCAGAACGCCCCGATCCATCTGCCGCAGCAGGTCGTCAAACCCGCCGCCGAAAGGGGTGGCAATCAGGTTATGGCTTCCCCCCGCATTGGCAGTGGAGCGCATACCCAGCTTTCGGGCGGAATAACTCCCCAGAAAATATCCTTCCACGACTCCCTGGTTGACCACCAGGCGGGGATGTGTCGCCACGCCTTCATCATCAAAAGGTGCGCTGGCCAATCCTCCCGACAGGTGGGGGTCCTCACGCAGGGAAAACCGCTCGTCGAAAACCATTTTCCCCAGACTGTCGGGCAAAAAACTGGTGCCCCGATAGAGCGATCCGCCACTCACTGCCCCAACGAAATGTCCGATCAGCCCGGCGGCCAGGGAAGCCTCGAAAAGCACGGGCACCTGCCGCGTGGACAGACGACGGGCATCGAGGCGACGCAGCGTGCGCTCTGCCGCCTGTCGCCCCACCTGCTCCGGGGACTCCAGTTGGTCCGGATGACGCGACGTGCTGTACCAGTAATCGCGTTGCATGTCCTGGTCTTTGCCAGCAATGACGGCACAACTCAGGTCATGACTGGAGCCGGCATACCCCCCCATGAACCCCAGGGTATTGCCATAAAAAAAGTGGACGTTCTGGGTGTGCACCGTGGCCCCTTCCGAATTATTCAGACGCCGGTCCTGGGCAAGGGCCGCCGATTCGCAGCGGCGCGCCCAGTCGATGCCCTGTTCCACGCTCAAATTCCAGGGCCGGAACAGATCGAGATCGGGCCAGGGCGCCTGGGCCAGCAAGGCAGGGTCGGCCAGGCCCGCAAAGGGATCCAGCGCCGTATGACGCGCAATGGCCAGCGCCTTGTCCACGGTGCTGCGCAAGGCCGTCTCCGAAAAATCCGAGGTGCTGGCCTGTCCCCGCTGTTGCCCGAAATACACCGTCACTCCGAGATCCTTGTCCCGATTGTATTCGATGGTTTCCACTTCCCCCAGGCGCACCGTAACGCCCAGACCGGCCCCTTCGCTCACTTCCACTTCGGCGGCGCTGGCACCGGCCTGGCAGGCTTGCCGGAGCGCCGTCTGGACCAGGGATTGAAAATGTTCCTGAGAATAATGGAAGGGCGAGTGATCCGACACAATAGAGATTCCTTTGCATATAATTCCGGTATCATAGCAACATTGATCGAATTCTGGAAAACCGTGCACTCCGAAGAACCGCTCAGCAAAACCCAGCGCAAACGCGACATGGAAGCCCTGCAGACCCTGGGGGAAGCCCTGGTGGCTCTGAAGCCCCCGCAACTACGTACCCTCGACCTGCCCGATCCCTTGCTCCAGGCCATTCTGGAGGCCAAAACCATCCATGCCCATGGCGGACTGAGGCGCCAGTTGCAATACATCGGCAAACTCATGCGCCACGTGGACCCCGCTCCCATCCGGGCGTATCTGGACCGCCTGAGCGGTCATTCCCATGCCGCCACCGCAGCCATGCACCGCACCGAACGATGGCGCGAACGCCTGATGGAGGATGTCTCCCTGGTGGATCTGTTCGCGCGCGACCATCCCGAGGTGGATCGTCAACACTTGCGTCAACAGGTGCTGGCGGCCCAGCGCGAGCGTATCCTTCACAAGCCGCCCCGTCATTTTCGCGCTCTGTACCATACCCTGGCGCCCTTTCTGGAGGCGGCCCCGCCCGTGCCCCATGAAGAATCCGACCTCTGACCGTTTCTGGGACACCCCACCGGTCATACTCGACCCCAGGGTTCCTGCCCGTGCCACCCTTTTCTGGCTGCACGGCCTGGGGGCAGACGGAAACGATTTCGTGACCGTGGCCGAAACCCTGGCGCGGACCCATCCCAGCCTCCGTCACATCCTGCCCCATGCGCCGCGCCGCCCCCTCACCCTGAATCAGGGAATGGTCACGCGCGCCTGGTATGACATCGCTCTGGAGGGCGAACGCTGGATACCCAACGATGACGATCTGCTGGTCTCCTGCGCGGCGGTCCACCACCTGATCGAAAACGAAATGCAGCGCGGCATCCCTGCCCGGAATATTTTCATTGCCGGTTTCTCCCAGGGCGGCGCCGTTGCGCTCACCGCCGGTACGCGCATGCCCGTGCCCCTGGGCGGCATACTGGCGCTCTCCACCTACCTTCCCCTGAGCCATGAACTGGCCCGGCAGTCCCACCCGACCAACCGCGCCCTGCCCATTTTCATGGCCCACGGCACTCAGGACCCGGTCATTCCCTGGACCCAGGGCAACCAGTCGCGCCAGTTTCTGGAAAACGCAGGCTACCCGTTGACCTGGCACAGTTACCCCATGCCGCACAGTGTCTGCGAGGAGGAAATTCGCGACATGACCGACTGGCTCACCCTGCGCCTCTCCGAAAAACCCTGATCCACCCCCTTTCTTCATCACTGTCCCGGCGCCCCCATGGGCATACTGGGCCGGTATGCGACTCCTTCTCTGCGCCTGGGTCCTGGGCATCCTGGTCCTTCAAGCCGCCCCCAATCTCGCGCCCTTACCTGTGCTCGAGGGGGCGAGCCTGGTCTGGGGCCTCGGCGTGGGCATACTCCGGCGCTGGCCTCGAGGGCGCCCCATCCTCCTGTTTCTCGCCCTGTTTCTGGGCGGGTTCGTCATGGCCAATGAACGGGCCCGCCTGCGCCTGGCGCACCGCCTTCCCGCACGCTGGGAACATCAGAGCCTCACGCTGACGGGCACCCTCCTCAGTTTGCCGGAAGGGCGCGCCGGCGCGCGCCGTTTCAGGGTCGCCGTGGACCCGGGGCCGCCTCTTTTCCCCGCCGAAGTCGCGCTGTCCGAATTCGTTCCCCCACTCCGGGACGCACCGGCAGACCTGCATCCAGGACAACGCTGGCGTTGGCAGTGTCGCGTCAGGAGTCCCCACGGACTGGTCAACCCTGGCGGATTCGACAGTGCCACCTGGGCATGGAGTGAGGGCATACTGGCCCAGGGCAGCATCGATCGGCGCACCCCGCCCGTGTTCCTGGGTTGGGCCCACCCCGGCGGACTCACCGGCATCCATTTGTTCATAGAAACCCAACGAGACCTCCTGCGTCAACGCTTGCGCGACCAATTGAAAGGCCAACCCTGGGGACCGGTGCTGATCGCATTGGTCATCGGCGATCAATCCGCGATATCTCCCGCCGCCTGGCAATTGTTCTGGGCGACGGGGGTCGGTCATCTGATCAGCATTTCCGGATTGCACATCACGATGTTGGCCGGCCTGGTCGCCAGAATCGCCGGTCTTCTGTCCCCCTCCCTGCGCCTCCGCTGGCTGGCCGGGTGGCTGGGCGCCAGCGCCTATGCCCTGATTGCCGGGTTCTCCCTCCCGACCCAGCGCACCCTGGCCATGATCACCGTCATCACGCTTGCCCATTTCCAGTTGCGCCCGCTGCCCCCTTCCACCCTCCTGCTGCTGGCTGCCGCCCTGACCTTGACCGGCGATCCCTTTGCGCCCCTCTCCCCCAGTTTCTGGCTTTCCTTTGGCGCCGTGTCCTGGATGGTTTATGCGGGGGCGCACCAAACCGGGCAGTTCCCTTTCTGGAAACAGGAAGTCCATCGTCAATGGGCCGCCACCTGGGCCATGATGCCCCTGCTGATCTGGCTGTTCGGACAGGTTTCCTGGATCTCGCCCCTGGCCAATGCCCTGGCCATTCCCCTGGTCAGTCTGGGCGTGGTCCCTCTGGCCCTGCTCGGACTGATCCCCGGACTGGGCTTCTGTCTGGGGATGGCCCATGCCCTCATGGCGGGCACGGCCTGGGGACTGGCCTGGTTGGTCCGCCAGGGAGGTCCCCCGCTCGCCCTGCCCACCCCCAGCCTGCCCGTTCTGATCGTCGCCACGCTGGGCGTGGGTTTCCTGCTGGCGCCGCGCGGCATTCCGGGGCGCTGGGCAGGTTGCCTGGGGCTGCTGGGACTGGTCGCCTCACCCCTGCCTCGCCCCGATACGGGGGGCCTGTGGCTGGATCTTCTGGATGTCGGACAAGGTCTGGCAGTGGTGCTGCGCACTGCCCGGCATACCCTTGTGGTCGACACGGGGCCACGCGTCGGCCCCGAACAGGATGCCGGGGAGCGGGTGGTGATCCCTGCCCTGCGCAGTTTTGGCGTTCGGCGCCTGGACGGTCTGCTCCTCAGTCACGGCGACCTCGACCACAGCGGCGGGTTGCGCTCCCTGGTCGAGGCCTATCCCGTACCCTGGATCTTATCCCCCCTGCCTGCCACCCATCCCCTGTTGCGCGATATTCCGCATCCGCTGGCATGCGTGGCCGGAACACGCTGGAACTGGGAAGGGGTGGATTTCGAGATCCTGTATCCCGACCGCACAGACCTCTCCGACCCCACCCTCGGGCGCAATGACCGAGCCTGCGTGTTACGCCTCACGGTGGGAACGCTGCATGTCCTCCTGCCGGCCGATATCGAAGCGCGCAGTGAACAGGCCCTGCTGGAGCGCAGCCCGGAGAAATTGCAGGCGGATGTCCTGATCGTGCCCCATCACGGCAGCAGGACGTCTTCGACCCCGGCGTTTCTGCAGGCCGTGGCCCCACGCTGGAGCCTGTTTTCCGTGGGGGACCATAACCGCTTCAAGCATCCCAACCCCCTGGTCTGGATGCGCTATGGAGAGGCGCACAGCGAGCGTCTGCGCACCGACCAATGCGGGGCCATCGAACTGCATATGGCGGATCGCCAAATCCAGGAAATCGTCCTGCGCTCGGCCTTTCCCCATTACTGGGAATCCAACTGCACGACCCCTTGAAGGACCCCACTGAAACGCCCATAATGAAGGGATGAGTTCCCTTTTTCCGATTCTGCCATGGTAGCGCGCACCGATGCCGGCCCGCCGGATTCGGCCCACGGATTGTCCGGACTGGGGCTTCATGCGCGTTATCAGTTGACGGAATCCTCTCTGATTGCTCAACTCTTTCAACTCATCACGGCGCAGGATCCTGCGGACGAGGAAAGTCAGTGGGCGCTTCAGCGCGCCCTCACCAGCGCCCGTCTGCTGAGCGATCTGGAAGCTCATCCGGCGTGCATCGTGGTTGCCCTGTTGCGCGCCCTTCCCTGGTCACGCCAGGAGACGCTGCCTGCGCGTCTGGAACTGGACCCGGAAGTCTGGACCCTGACCCAGGAACTGCACCGCCTGGATCACGTCGTCAATACCCTGGACGTTCAGGATCACCCGAAATCTTCCCGCGCGGAACATCTCGAAGGAATCCGGAAATTATTGCTGAGCCTGGTTCAGGATATTCGGGTGGTCCTCATCGCCCTGGCCGAAAGAGTCTGGTTGATGCGCCGGTCCACGGCGCTGGATGAATCCACCCAACGTCAACTGGCCCGCCAGACCCTCGATCTCTATACCCCTCTGGCCAATCGTCTGGGGGTCTGGTTCCTCAAATGGGAATTGGAAGACCTCTCACTGCGCGCCCTCGAACCGGAGACTTACAAGACCATCGCGCACCAACTGGACGAACGGTTCATCCAGCGCGAACAGTACATTGCCCAGTTGATCCAGACGTTGCAGACGCTCCTGCAGAAAAATGGCCTGGTGGCCACCGTGACCGGTCGCCCCAAACATATTTTCAGCATCGTCAAGAAGATGCGTGCCAAGAACCTGTCCCTGGAACGGGTCTACGACATTCGTGCGGTACGGGTCATCGTCGATACCATTCCCGAGTGTTATACCGTCCTCGGTCTGGTCCACCAGTGCTGGGTCCCCGTTGCGGGCGAATTTGACGACTACATCGCCCGCCCCAAGGGCAACCAGTACCGTTCCCTCCATACCGCCGTCTATGGCCCGGAAAACAAGATCGTGGAAGTTCAGATCCGTACGCATGAAATGCACCGCGATTCGGAACTGGGCATTGCCTCCCATTGGCGCTACAAGGAAGGCGCGCGGGCAGACCGTTCCTTCGAAGAGCGGGTGGTCTGGTTGCGCCAGATGCTCGATTGGCAACGGGAAGCCGCGCTGAATACCGGCACGCCCCTTCCACCGGGCGATGAAACCCTCTTTGTATTCACGCCTCAGGGGCGCATCATCGACCTGCCCCAGGGCGCAACCCCCATCGACTTCGCCTATCACGTCCATTCGGAGTTGGGCCACCGGTGCCGCGGTGCCAAGGTGGATGGCCGCATGACCCCTCTCAATCAACCCCTGAACAACGGGCAACGGGTGGAAATCCTGACGGTGCGGCAAGGCGGCCCCAGCCGCGACTGGCTGAACCCTGCCTACGGGTATCTCAAGACCCATCGGGCCCAGGCCAAGGTACGCCAATGGTTCAAAGCGCAGCATTGGGAAGAAGACCTCAGTCATGGGCGGACCCTTCTCGACAAGTGGATGTCGCGCACGGGCCAGACTGCCCTTTCCCTGGAACAGTTGGCCAATCAGGTCGGCTTTGCCCGAACGGAAGATTTTCTGGTGGCCCTCGCCCGCAACGAGGTCACCCAGCGCCAACTGGACAACCTTCTTGCGCCCCCCGCGTCCCCACAGGAAATCGCGCTCCCCCTGACCCCGATGCCCGGTCCTTCCGGCGGCGACCAGGGCGTACTGGTGGTCGGCGTATCCCAGATCGCCACGAGCATCGCCAAATGCTGCAAGCCCGTGCCCCCCGAACCCATCCTGGGGTTTGTCACGCGCGGACGCGGAGTCAGCATTCACCGCGCCAATTGCCGCAGCCTGGCCGCCCTCACCCATCAACAATGGCAACGTCTGATTCCCGTGACCTGGGGAGAACATACCCCGGGCCAACCCTTCACCACGGATATCGGTGTCCTGGGCCAGGACCGGCAGGGGCTCCTGCGCGATATCTCCGAAGCCTTCACCCGTGAAAAAGTCAACGTCACTGCCGTCAACACCCACACCCACGGGACGCAGGCGCGCATGCGCTTCACCGTTCAGATCGACAGTCTGGAACAGTTGGCCCGTACACTCAAAACCCTGCAGGCCATCCCCGACGTCACGTCCGCCTGGCGCACCTGAACCCCGGTCAAAGGGCCCTCAGGACTCCCTCTTCCAGGCGATAGCGCTTATCCATGCGATCGGCCAGTTCCAGATCATGGGTCGCCATGACCAACCCGGCCCCCTGGCGACGGTTGAGACTCAGGATCAGTTCAAAGACGTGCCATGCCGTCTGACGGTCCAGATTTCCGGTGGGCTCGTCCGCCAGCACGAGGGAAGGCCGGGTCACCAGGGCACGGGCCACCGCCGCCCGTTGCCGCTCTCCGCCGGAGAGTTCGCCGGGACGATGGTGCAAGCGCTGTCCCAGACCCACCGCTTCCAACATTTCTGTCGCCCTCCGGCATGCCGATGCAGAGTCGATGCGCGCAATGGACAGCGGCAACATGACATTTTCCAGCGCAGAAAACTCGGCCAGCAGGTGGTGGAACTGGTACACGAAACCCAGGTGGCGATTTCGCAAACGCCCGATCTGGGCATCGCTCAAGCCGGTCAGGTTTTGCCCGCACAGGGAGACCTGCCCCTCATTGGGGTGATCCAACCCGCCCAGCACATGCAGCAAGGTACTTTTGCCGCTGCCGGAAGCCCCCAGAATGGCGATCTGTTCCCCCTCCCGGACTTCCAGGTCGAGACCGCGCAGAACCGGGACTTCATCGGCGGCCAAACTGAAGCGCCGGGTGATGCCCTGACAATGCAGAAGCCGCTCACTCATAGCGCAAAGCCTCGGCAGGTTGGACACGCGCCGCCCGCCAACTGGGGTAGAGAGTCGCCAGCAAGGTCAGGATCAGCGCGGTGATCGCAATACTCAGCACATCGCCCCGCTGCAGATCGGAGGGCAATTCGGAAATGAAATAGATCTGGGGGGAAAGAAAATGCACGCCCAGCACTTTTTCGATGAAGGGGACGATGACCCGGATGTTGAGGGCCGTCACCACGCCCAGCGCCACGCCGATGCCCATCCCGATCACGCCGATCAGGGCTCCCTGGATCATGAAGATCACCAGGATACTGGCAGGCGAGGCCCCCAGGGTACGCAAAATCGCAATATCGGCCTGCTTGTCCGTCACCACCATGACCAGGGTGGATACAATGTTGAAAGCCGCCACGGCCACGATCAGCAACAGGATGATGAACATCATGGTCTTTTCCAGGGCCACGGCATGGAACAGATTGGCGTGCTCCTGGGTCCAGTCCGTCAGCCAGGCATCCACCGTCAGGGTCGATGCCAGTCGATGGGCCACACTCGGTGCCAGCATGAGGTCCTTCAACTTGAGGCGGACACCCGTCACGTTCTCCCCCAGACGAAACAGCGCCTGGGCATCGTTCAGGTGAATCAGGGCCAACCCGCTGTCATATTCGTACATCCCCACATGAAACAGCCCCACCACCCTGAACTGCTTGAGACGGGGCAACATGCCCGCTGGCGTCACCTGCCCCTGAGGCGTGATGAGCACCACCTTGTCCCCCACCGACAAATGCAATGCCTGGGCCAGTTCCTGCCCCAACACAATGCCAAATTCATGGGGTTTGAGGTCACTCATGTGCCCGGCCACCATGTGCTGGTCCAGATCCGCCACCTGGCGCTCCTGGGCTGGCAAGATCCCCCGCACCATCGTGCCCTGGACCAGGTCGTCATTGGCCAGCATGGCCTGTCCATTGACATAGGGCGCCGTACCGATGACTTCCGGATCCCGTCGGGCTTCCGCCGCGACCTGGGGCCAGTTGGCCAGGGACTGGCCGCTGCCAAAGATCTGCACATGGGAAGCCACCCCCAGGATACGCTCGCGCATTTCCTTCTGGAAACCGTTCATGACCGACAGGACCACGATCAGCGCCGCCACCCCCAGAGCAATCCCCGCCATGGAAATGAGGGAAATGAACGAGATGAAGTGGTTGCGCCGTTTGGCCCGGGTATAACGCAACCCGACGGTAAGTTCAAACCACTTCAAGAGACTTCCTGACGCATCTGGGGAAAGAGGATGACATCCCGAATCGACGGGCTGTCGGTCAACAGCATGACCAGTCGGTCGATGCCGATCCCTTCGCCCGCCGTGGGCGGCAAACCGTATTCCAGGGCGCGGATGTAGTCGGCGTCATAGTGCATGGCTTCCTGATCGCCCGCTTCCTTCTGGCGGACCTGGGCCTGGAAACGCTCCGCCTGATCCTCGGCATCGTTCAATTCCGAGAAACCGTTCGCCAGTTCCCGTCCCACCACGAACAACTCGAAACGTTCGGTGACTTCGGGATTCGCATCGCTGCGCCGGGCAAGGGGCGAGACCTCCGCCGGGTAGTCGATGATAAAGGTCGGTTCAAAGAGAAGGGCTTCGGTGGTTTCCTCGAAAAGGGCCAGTTGCAGGGTGCCCACGGAAGCACTCGGCGGCACCTTGGCGCCCAGTCGGGTCAACTCCTGCACCAGTTCCACCGGATCATTCAGACGGACCGCCGTGTAAGCGGGATGATACATTTCCAGAGCCTGAGCCAGAGTCAGCCGCTGAAACGGTCGCCCCAGATCGAGCGCCCGTCCCCCGTAACTGAGCACCGTCGTGCCCAGCACTTCCTGAGCCACGAAACGGAGCAGGGCTTCCGTCAGGTCCATGAGCGCACGGTAGTCCTGATAGGCCGCATAGAACTCGATCATGGTGAATTCGGGATTGTGGCGGGTCGACAACCCTTCGTTGCGGAAATTCCGGTTGATCTCGAACACCCGTTCCATGCCCCCCACCACCAGGCGTTTGAGATATAACTCGGGGGCAATGCGCAGGTACAGATCACAGTCGAGGGCATTGTGGTGCGTCACGAAGGGGCGAGCCGCCGCTCCCCCGGGAATGGGGTGCATCATGGGGGTTTCCACTTCCAGAAAGCGGCGCGCCACCAGGAACTCGCGCACCTTCTGCACGATTTTGCTGCGCTGGATGAAGACCTGTCGGGAATGTTCGTTGGTGATCAGATCCAGATACCGCTGCCGGTACTTCTGCTCCTGGTCGGTCAGTCCGTGGAACTTTTCCGGAAGGGGGCGCAGGGATTTGACCAGCAACCGCACCGCCGTGACCCGGAGAGTCAACTCCCCCATGCGGGTTTTGAACAGGGTGCCCCGTACCCCCAGAATGTCGCCCAGATCCCAATGCTTGAAGTCCTGATAGACTTCCTCCCCCACCAGATCCTTCTGCAAAAAAATCTGGAGGCGCCCCGTGCCGTCCTGCAGGGTGGCAAAACTGGCTTTTCCCATGAGGCGCTTGAGCACCAGACGCCCCGCCAGTTGCCCATGCACTTCGCGCGCCTCGAAATCGGCCTCGCTCAGTGCGCCATACTGTTCGTGCAGGTCAGCCGCCTCGTGGAGGCGCCGGAAATCGTTGGGGAAGGCCACGCCCCGGGAGCGTAGCGCCTGCAACTTGGCACGCCGTTCCTGAACCAATGAATTATCTTCTTCATGCATCCCGTCATACTCCCTGCTTCAAACTGGCCTCGATGAATTCCTCCAGGTCGCCATCCAGTACGGCCTGGGTATTCCCCACTTCCACACCGGTGCGCAGATCCTTGATGCGTGACTGGTCGAGCACGTAGGAACGAATCTGGTGCCCCCAGCCGATGTCCGTCTTGCTGTCTTCCATGGCCTGTTTTTCTGCCGTACGCTTGCGCAATTCGGCTTCGTATAACTTCGATTTCAACATGGCCATGGCTTCAGCCCGATTGCGGTGCTGGGAACGATCGCTCTGGCATTGGACCACGATCCCCGAAGGTGCATGGGTGAGGCGTACCGCCGAATCGGTCTTGTTGATGTGCTGACCGCCCGCGCCCGAGGCACGGAAGGTATCAATGCGCAGATCGGCCGGATTGATTTCCACTTCGATGGAATCATCCACCTCGGGATACACGAAGACGGAGGCAAAGGATGTATGGCGCCGATTGCCGGAATCGAAAGGGGATTTACGCACCAGACGGTGAACGCCCGTCTCGGTTCGCAGGTGGCCAAACGCATAACTCCCCGTCAATTTGAGGGAAGCGCTCTTGATGCCTGCCACTTCGCCCGGCGACTCTTCCAGGATTTCCACCCCGAACCCCTTGCGCTCGGCATAGCGCACATACATGCGCAACAGCATGGCTGCCCAGTCCTGGGCCTCCGTCCCGCCCGATCCCGCCTGAATATCCAGAAACCCATTGGCAGAGTCCAGGGGATGAGAGAACATCCGTCGAAACTCCATGACGCCCACCCGTTTGTCTATGGTCGCCAGATCCGCCGCAACCGCCTGCAGGGTCTCTTCATCGGCCTCTGCCAGGGCCAACGCAAAAAGTTCGTGACTTTCCTCGAGGGCCTGGGTACACCCGTGCATTTCGTCCACCACTTCTTCCAGCGTCTTGCGTTCACGCCCCAATTCCTGGCTTCTTTTGCTGTCCTGCCAGAGCGCCGGATCTTCCGAAAGACGAATGACCTCGTTCAGGCGCTCGACCTTGGCATCGAAGTCAAAGATACCTCCGCAGGGCCTGAAGACGCAGAGTCAGGTCCTGTTGAAGGGTTTCCAGGGCATTCAGTTGTTCCGCTTCCATGGGATGAAATTCTCGCCAATAAAGCCCTGGATTATACCCCGGGAAGCCCGTCCCTGCCCATCAGGATTCGCGCAAGGGACGAACGCCTGGCATCTGCATCAGAGGCAGGACTTTACGCCAGAACCGCCAGCGCTGGGAATGGCGCAGGACCACCTGTCCACTGAAGCGTCCTTCCAGCGCTACCAGAGTCAGGGTTTCGAGGGTTCCCTGACGCAACTGGGCCTGCCAGTACCGCCAGTGCGTCTCCAAAAAGTCCTCGAGGGCGGCCACCCATCCCTCCGCGTCGCCATAGGCAGAAGGGGCACGCAAACTCTCCACCACCTCATGTACCGGCTCGGTGCACGCTTCATCCCATAACCAGACCCCGCTGATCACCCGCTGTCCCCGCGCCTCGCGCGCCTGGTTGAGGGGATGGTCGTGCAGGACCATCTGGATCTCGTTGAAGCGGGCTTGCCACAGACCGCGCTGGGCCCCGCGCGGCAAGTGACCGTCGATATTGCGCCCAACCCGTTGCAGGGGAGGCGTCGTCTCGATTTCCGGGAGCGTGGAAAGCCCCAACAGCCAGCGGGTCGGCGTCACCTCATGAAAATACAGGCCATCCACCGCAAAATGGGCGTTGAGATCTTCCCGCAACCCGCGACTTTCTTCTGCGCTCAGCCCAAACGTATAATCATCGTGCAAGATCAACCCGTCCCCTTCCACATGCAGGTGAATGGGGTCCGCACATAACCAGTGGGGAGCCGTGTGAAAAACTCCCGTTTCCCGGGCGCGCCGCACACTCTCCGAGGTCGTTTTTCCGTCGGGCGGCCACTGGGCCAGCGTCAGGGGCCGCTTAAAGGCCTCCCGGTCCCCCTGACTCCAGGCTTTTTCCAACCCCGGAACAGCCGGCACTTCCGAATCGGGCAAGGCCGGAAACAGGCCCGGCACCACCAACGTCTTATGAGTTGGCATGACCCACCCTGAAGCCGCTCAAGTCGTGGGCCGTGGCCTCTTCGATGCGGACGGTCACAAACTCGCCGACCTTGAATCCCGCGCCGGGGGCAATGGCCACGATGCCATCGATTTCCGGCGCATCGGCCGCACTGCGCCCCACGGCGCCCCCCTCGGGCGTCAATTCATCCACCAGCACCTGACAATCGCGCCCCACGAAACGTTGCAGGCGCCGGGCGCTGATCTCCTCCTGGCACGCCATGAAACGTGCCTGGCGCTCTTCGCGCAGGGCAGCAGGCACGGGATCCGGCAGCGCATTGGCGGTAGCCCCTTCCACCGGAGAATAGGCAAAACAGCCCACCCGGTCCAGTTGGGCCTCTCCCAGAAAATCCAGCAATTGCCTGAAGTCCTCTTCCGTTTCCCCAGGAAAACCCACGATGAAGGTGCTGCGCAAGGTCAGGTCGGGACAGTCACGACGCCAGGCCTGGATGCGCTCCAGGGTCCGCTCCACATCCCCCGGCCGCTTCATGGCCCGCAGGATACGCGGGCTGGCATGCTGCAGGGGAACGTCGAGATAGGGCAGAACCAGCCCTTCGGCCATGAGGGGAATCAACTCGTCCACATGGGGATATGGATAAACGTAATGCAGGCGCACCCAGGCCCCCATCTGGCCCAGGGCACGGGCCAGTTCCGTCATGCGGGTGCGCAGGGGGCGTCCCTGCCAGAAGCCCGTTCGATACCGCACATCCACGCCATAGGCGCTGGTATCCTGGGAAATCACCAACAATTCCCGAACCCCGGCCTGGACCAGGTGTTCCGCCTCCTGCAAGACTTCCCCGAGCGGACGGCTGACCAGGTCACCGCGCAGGGAAGGAATGATACAGAACGTGCAGCGATGATTGCATCCTTCGGAAATCTTGAGATAGGCGTAATGTGCCGGAGTCAGTTTTATCCCCTGGGGCGGAATCAAACTGGTGAAGGGATCATGACGCTGCGGCAGATGTTCGTGCAAGGCCTGCATCACCCCCGCCTGGTCGTGGGGTCCCGTAATGGCCAGTACCTGCGGATACGCCGAGAGAATCTTGCCCGCCTGAGCCCCCAGGCAGCCGGTCACGATGACTCGCCCGTTTTCCGCCAGCGCTTCTCCGATGGCCTCCAGGGACTCCTCGATGGCCGATTCGATGAAGCCGCAAGTATTCACCACTACCACGTCCGCCCCGCCATAATCCCCCACCACCTCATACCCCTCAGCCCTGACCTGAGTCAGGATACGTTCGGCGTCCACCAGTGCCTTGGGACACCCCAGGGAGACAAAACCGACGCGCGGCACGGAAGAAGAAGGTTGACGGTTCACCACAATAAACTCCTTGGACTGGTCAATGGGCCCCACTGGAACGCAGAACCCCTTGCCCCTATGGTAGCAGAGGACAAAAAAAACCCGCAGAGTCTGTTCTGCGGGTTGAAGCCTCTATCGAAAGGAAACCTTTGCAATAAAGGAGGAGGAGACAAAATTCGGGTCAGAAAATCAGGGGGTCTGACACCCCGGCTCGCCTATGCTGCAGCGCACAATTTCAAGATTACCGGAGCAAAAGTTTCTTGTCAACATTTATTTGTTGCACCGCAACATTGCCGGCCTGCCTGGAACATCGGAATCATCTCATTGTTTTATTAATATTTTATTAAATACCCCACCATCATCCCCGATTCATGGAATAATGCCCCTATTGTGCTGCACCATACACAGGACAAAGCCTATGGAAGCCCTGCGAGTGATCAAGAAATACCCCAACCGGCGCTTGTACGATATGTGCTCCAAGCGGTATATCACGCTTTGCGAAGTCAAAACGCTGGTCCTCGAACAGGCCCCCTTTCAGGTCATCGACGCCAGAACCCAACAGGACCTGACCCGCTGCATCCTGATGCAGATCATCCTGGAAGAGGAATTGGGCAAGTCCCCCCTCTTCAGTTGCGAAATGCTTTCCCGGATGATTCGCTCCTATGGCAACGGCATGCAGCGCTTTCTCGGCCATTATCTGGAACAGGGGTTGCGTTACGTTCTCGAACACCCCCCGCAGGATCCCGCCGGTACAGACCTCCCGGCCCCCTACCCGGCCAGCGATGAACCCTCCCTGCACGATCTGATGGGACACCATCTGGACCAGATCACCCGGTTGTTCCACACGTTGCAGCAGCAAGGCGAAAACATCTCCGCCGCGTCTTCACTCCAGAATCAGCACATGAGCCCAGTGAATGGAAGCCACGCCGAGTACGATCAACCCCACCTGCAGGGCTGAGGTGCGCAGATCCACCCGGCGATGCAACCCGGGAATCAGGTCGGCCACCGCCACATAGATCATGCTGGCCGAGGCCAGAGCCAACAGATAAGGAACCCATTTCTGCAGCGATTGCAGCGCCAGGCAGGCGATGACCGCCCCCACCAGGGTAGCCATGCTGGAAAACAGATTGAAAGCCAGGGCGCGCGGACGGGACATTCCGGAATGCAGCAAGACCAGGGCATCTCCTGCTTCCTGGGGAAGTTCATGAGCAATGATGGCGAGCGCCGTCACCATCCCCAAACGGGTATCGCTGACAAAGGCAGCGGCGATGATGATGCCATCCACGAAATTATGGACCGAATCCCCCACCACCACCATGGCGCCCGTCCGCCCCTGGGGTTCATGGGCGTGGGCATGGGCATGAGCTTCCAGTCCGGCTGCATCATGGACATGAACGTGACGCCAGAGCACCAGTTTTTCCAGCAGAAAAAAAACCAGGATCCCCACCAGCACCGTGGCCGAAACCGCTTCTGGACTGGCCTCATGCTGAAAGGCGTGGGGCAGGATCTCCAGAAAAACAGCGCCCAGCAAGGCCCCGATGGCGTAACTCACCAACATGGGAACCCAGGCGGGGCGGGCAGTGTAAATGACCAATGCCGCGCAGAGCATCGATAATACGCCGGCCACCACCCCTGCCAGCATGGAATTCATCAACGGTGTCATGAGATGAGCATCGGAAAGATAACCGTCCCATTATACGCTTCCCAACCCCATCTCATGGCTGCTCCGCCATCCAGACGACGTGCCCCATGCGCCCCGCCCCCGGCCCCTCCTTCCGGTAGGAGTAGAACAGTTCGTTTTCCCGGACCGTACAATGCCCCCCGCCATAAATCCGGGTGACTCCCAACCGGGCCAGGCGCAGGCGCGCCAGCGCCGGAAGATCCGCCCACCATCGCCCCTCCTGGCCGGGACGAAAGGCCTCTCCGGCTTCGGGCTGAGAGCGGAGAAAGTGCGCGCGCACTTCCGCGCCCACCTCGAAGGCCTGTGGCCCGATGGCCGGTCCCAGCCAGGCCAGGACCCCTGCGGGGTCCACTGCCATGGCCTGCAGGGTATGCTCCAGCACGCCGGCGGCCAAACCCCGCCATCCCGCATGTGCCGCGCCCACCACGGGTTCCCGTTCATGACAGAAAAGCACGGGCAGACAATCTGCCGTCAACACAAGGCATCCGATGCCGGTCTGCCGGGTGACGGCGGCATCTGCGCCCTCTTCCCGCTCGTCCCGATCCGTTCTGACCTCGACCCCGTGCACCTGGGTCAGCCACCACGGCCGTATCCGCAGGGTTTGGGCCAACCATTGTCGGTGTTGGTGCACCAACTCGGGGGCCGTTGACCCCTGCAAGCCCAGATCCGGACCCCGTCGGGTGCTCCAGGTCCGGACCCAGGGAGGGGCGGGCCAATCGGCCGGTCCTCCCGGCAGGGGCGTGACGGTTCGTTCACGCATGGGTGGCTTCTTCCAGAACCTGGATCAATCGGGCCATGTCTGCGGCCATGGGAATCTCCCAGGCGCAGGGCTGCCGGGTATCGGGATGCAGGAAGCCCAGATGAAACGCATGCAGGGCCTGTCGCCCAAAGTCTCGCAACGCTGCGCTGCTGCGCTCATCGAGCGCGATACTTTTACCCTTGTAGACGGGGTCTCCCGCCAGGGGAAACCCCAGGTGCTGCATGTGTACCCGGATCTGGTGGGTACGCCCGGTTTCCAGACGACATTCCAGCAGGGTGTGACAGGACAGGCGCCGTACCACCTCGTAGTGCGTGACGGCGGGGCGCCCTGCCGTCGTAACCGCCATGCGGGTACGCTGCGTGGCGTGGCGGCCGACGGGCACTTCTATCCGCCCGCCCGCCGGCACCTGGCCCTGAACCAGCGCCCAATAATGTCGGTGCACGGTGCGTGCCTGCAACTGGCGCACCAGCTCTCCATGGGCCGCCAACGTCCGCGCCACCACCATCAACCCGCTGGTATCCTTGTCGAGGCGGTGCACGATGCCGCTGCGGGGCACCTGCGCCACCGCCGGGTCATGAAACAGCAAGGCATTCTGCAGCGTTCCATGCCGGTTGCCATGCCCCGGGTGCACCACCAAACCCGCAGGTTTGTGGATCACCCTGAAGGATTCTTCCAGCGCCACGGTTTCCACGGGGAGATCCTCCGGGACGACTTCTTCCGAAAAAACTTCCGGCTCGGTCTCCAGCCACAGGTTTTCCCCCCCGCAGACGCGCGTCTTCTGCTGCGCCAATCCCTGATTCAGCCGAACCCGTCCCGCTTCGATCTGAACCTGCCAGCGCGACCGTGACCAGTCGGGGAAGAGACGGGCCAGCACCTGGTCGAGACGCAGCCCCCCGCATTCCACGGGAACCGTCAATTCCAGCGGTTCATTCTCTTCAGGACTGTTATAATGGGAAGATTGCATGGTGAGAATTTTCATGAAACACTGCAGTGTACTCCGAAATGTTGCCCTGACTCTCGTCGTGGCCCTGGTGGGCTGTAGCGAAATGGAAAAAGCCGATGACCCCACCAAAAACTGGTCGGCAGCCAAACTCCATAGCGAAGCCAAGAAAGACCTGCAGGAAGGCAACTATGAGCAGGCTGCCAAACTCTACGAATCCCTGCAATCCCGCTACCCCTACGGCACCTATTCCACTCAGGCCGAACTGGAGCAAATTTACGTTTACTACAAGCAACATGAATCCGCCTCGGCGGTCAGCGAAGCCGACCGGTTCATCAAGGCGCACCCCAATCACCCTGCCGTGGACTATGCCTATTACATGAAGGGGCTGGCCAACTTTAGCGACGACCTGGGGATTTTTGGCATTTACACCGACAGCGATCTGGTGCAGCGGGACACAAAGCCCACCAAGGATTCCTTCGACGCCTTCCGTGACCTGATCACCCGCTTCCCCAACAGCCGTTACGCCCCCGACGCCATCGTCCGCATGAAATACCTGGTCAATTCCCTGGCGCGCAACGATGTGGCTGTGGCGCGCTACTATTATCGCCGTCAAGCCTATCTGGCCGCAACGGATCGGGCTCTGAATATTCTGCGGGACTATCCCCGCACCGCCGCCCAGGAAGATGCACTCGACATCATGGCACGCAGTTACGATGCCATGGGGCTCAAGGACCTGAGTCAGGACACGGTGCGCGTCCTCAAACTGGATTTTCCGAACAGTCATTACCTGACCGCACAGGGCGATCTGGCCAAAAAGCCCGAATGGTGGCGCTTCTGGCAGTCCAGCGCCAATCAGTGAGAAGGGACCACCGGCGGTGGGTGTGACGTCACCGTCCAGTACTGGTAAAACACCTCGTCCGGGCGCACCATCCCCAATTCGTGACGCGCCCGTTCTTCAATGGCGTCAGACCCCGACTTGAGATCCGCCACCTCGGCGCGCAAGGTTTGATTTCTTCTTTCCAGCGCCTGATTCACGGCCCGTTGCCCCTGAAGTTGGTGCTTCAAATCCTGGCGCCGGACCCAGCCCCCCTTCCCCAGGATCAATCCATACCCCAAAGAGAGAATCAGACCGACCATCAACCAGCGGATCAGGCGGATCGTGGTCGGTGACATGGCTCCACCCCGCGGTCAGCCGCGCCGGGCAAACACAGCGGATCCCCCGTAGGTCGCCACCGATCCCAGGGCTTCCTCGATCCGCAGCAACTGGTTGTACTTGGCCAGACGATCAGAACGTGACAGGGACCCCGTCTTGATCTGTCCTGCCAGACTGGCAACGGCAATATCCGCAATGACCGTGTCTTCGGTTTCGCCCGAACGGTGGGAAATGACATTGGCATAGCCCGCTTTCTTGGCCATTTCGATGGCGGCAAAGGTTTCCGACAAGGTTCCGATCTGATTGATCTTGATCAAAATCGAGTTGGCGATGCCCTGGCGAATGCCCTCGGCCAGAATCTTGGTGTTGGTGACAAAAATGTCATCCCCCACCAACTGGATGCGCCGGCCCAGGCGCTGGGTCAACAGACTCCAGCCAGCCCAATCGCCCTCGGCCATGCCATCCTCGATCGTGACGATCGGATAGTTATCCACCCATCGGGCCAGATAATCCACCAATTCAGCAGAGTCCAGCACTTTCCCTTCCGCCTCGAGGTGGTAGCGCCCTTCCCGGTAAAATTCCGAACTGGCACAATCGATCCCGATGGCCACCTGTTCACCCGGACGGTAACCTGCCGCTTCAATGGCCTGCATGATCAGTCCCAGACCGGCTTCATTGCTGGGCAGGCGCGGGGCAAACCCCCCTTCGTCTCCCACCGTCGTCGGCATGCCCTGACCATCGATCAACTTTTTCAGGGCATGGAAGACTTCCGCACCGTAGCGCAGGGCTTCCCTGAAATTCGGCGCACCCACCGGTACGATCATGAATTCCTGCATGTCCAGGCCATTGTTGGCGTGGGCTCCCCCGTTGATGACATTCATCTGGGGAACCGGCAACTGGACCGCGGTTGCGCCGCCCAGATAGCGGTAGAGGGGCAATCCCGTTTCCTCTGCCGCCGCCTTGGCCACCGCCAGCGACACGGCCAACAGGGCATTGGCTCCCAGACGCGCCTTATTCTCGGTCCCGTCCTGCTGGATCATGATCTGGTCGATTCTGGCCTGATCCGTCACCTCCCAACCTGCCAGGGCTTCGAACAGTTCACCGTTGATGTGGGACACTGCATTCAGAACCCCTTTGCCCTGATAACGGGCGGCGTCTCCATCGCGCAACTCGATGGCCTCACGACTGCCGGTGGAGGCTCCGGAAGGCACGCCGGCTCGACCGCGCGCGCCCGTCTCCGTGATCACCTCGGCTTCCACCGTGGGGTTTCCCCGTGAATCCAGTATTTCCCTTGCCTTGATTTCTACGATTGCGCTCATGCCTGCTTTCCCGTCCTTGACCTGCTCAAATTAATCGGTAGCCCCAACCCCTTTCAAGGGGACAGGGTCAGTTCACTCAATCCACGCTGTTTGACCAGAGCATCCAGCGCCATCAAAGTTTCCAGCAACTCGCGCATCCGCCCCAGGGGCCAGGCGTTGGGCCCATCAGACAGGGCCTGTTCGGGACGTGGGTGGGTTTCCATGAACACGCCCGCCACCCCCGCCGCCACCGCCGCACGCGCCAGTACGGGAACGAATTCCCGCTGACCTCCGCTGGCCCCCCCCAATCCGCCGGGCAACTGGACCGAATGGGTGGCATCAAACACGACCGGACAGCCCGTCTCCCGCATGATCGCCAGCGCACGCATGTCGGAGACCAGATTGTTATAGCCGAAGCTGGCTCCCCGCTCGCAGACCAGGATATTGTCCCGACCACTGGCGGCACGCGCCTTGTCCACGACGTTTTTCATGTCGGCGGGCGCCAGAAACTGCCCTTTCTTGATATTCACCGGCTTGCCCGCCGCCGCCACCGCAGCGATGAAATCGGTCTGACGACAGAGGAAAGCCGGGGTCTGCAACACATCCACCACCGCAGCCACGGCGGCCACCTCCTCCCGCTCATGCACGTCCGTCAAAACGGGGATCTGCAGATCGCGCCGAATGTCCGCCAGGATATCCAGCCCTGCCGACTGTCCCGGCCCCCGGAAGGATTTCCCCGAACTCCGGTTGGCCTTGTCGTAGGATGCCTTGAAAATTAAGGGGATCCCCAGAGAACTGGTCATCTCCTTCAACTGGCCCGCCACTTCAAAGGCCAGGTCACGGGATTCGATCACGCAGGGACCGGCGATCAGGAACAGCGGCTGGTCGAGACCGACTTCAAAATGAGCGATCTTCATGAGGCTACAGGCTCTGAAACGGCCTGATGACGCGCCAGGGCAGCCGCCACAAAAGCGGTAAACAAGGGATGTCCGTCACGGGGCGTGGAGGTGAATTCGGGATGAAACTGGCAAGCCACGAACCAGGGGTGGCCCGGCAATTCGATCATTTCGCACAATCCCTCCTGCCCCGATTTTCCGGAGAAACGCAGGCCCGCCTCGGTCAGCGCGGCCACGTACCGGCTGTTGACCTCGTAGCGATGGCGATGTCGCTCGACGATGCGGGGCGTTCCATAAATCCTGCGGACCAGGGATCCCTCTTCCAGCAAGCATTCCTGCCCCCCCAGCCGCATGGTCCCGCCCAGATCGGACTGGACCGAACGCTGTTCCAGACGCCCATCCGCCGTGCGAAATTCGGTGATCAGGGCAATCACGGGGGCCGGGGTCAAAGGCATGAACTCGGTGCTGTGGGCTTCCGGCAACTGGGCGCAATGGCGGGCAAATTCCACCACCGCCAACTGCATGCCCAAACAGATGCCCAAAAAGGGCAGGCGGCCTTCGCGGGCAAACTGAATGGCGCGAATCTTTCCTTCCACCCCACGCTTGCCAAAGCCCCCGGGGACCAGTACCGCATCCATGCCCGCCAAGGTATCCAGGCCCTCGCTTTCCAGACGCTCCGAATCCACATAGTGGATATGGATTTTGGTCCGCTGGTGAATTCCGGCGTGGATCAATGCTTCAGAAAGGGACTTGTAGGATTCCGTCAGGTCGACATATTTTCCGACCAGAGCGATATTCACTTCATACAGGGGGTGTTCCAAAGCCTCGACCAGGGCGTCCCAGGAGGACAAATCGGCTTCCGGAACCTCCAGGGCCAGTTTTCGGCACACGATGCGGTCCAGATGCTGACGGTGCAATCCGCCGGGGATGCGGTAGATGCAGTCCACATCCGGCGCAGAAATGACGGCTTCCACGGGAACATTCGTGAACAGGGCGATTTTGCGTTGTTCGTCGGCAGGCACGGGGCGATCCGCCCGGCAGATCAGGACATCCGGCTGAATGCCGATCTCGCGCAACTCCTTGACCGAGTGCTGAGTCGGTTTGGTCTTGATTTCTCCCGCAGAAGGCAGATAGGGCAAGAGGGTCAGGTGAATGAAACAGCATTCCTCACGGGGGGCTTCCACCGCCATTTGACGAATGGCTTCCAGAAAGGGCAGGGATTCGATGTCCCCCACCGTTCCCCCGATTTCCACGATGGCCACCTGGGCATCCCCGGCCCCCTGGCG
>NZ_DAHVHV010000023.1:0-242 GCF_027317285.1 Ferrovum sp.
AAAACGACTTGAGGGCCAAGGTTGCGTCAGACGCGATTGATTTGGGACTTGATGCAACCTCTATGTTGGGCCATTCAAGTGATGCGGTAACCCGTCGACACTACATCAGGGGGACAAGAAAAGTGCCCCCTTTGAAGTAAAATATTCCGCAATTACGAGTTTATTCCGCAATACAAATTATAAAACATATCATAACTTGTTGATTTGTTGGGGTGACGGATGGGATTCGAACCCACGACAAC
>NZ_DAHVHV010000023.1:252-12450 GCF_027317285.1 Ferrovum sp.
AGCTACCGCCACCACCGCTTGAAGAGGCAAGCCGGGATTGTATCATCCCGGCTTGGGATTTGCTAGTCTCCGGATATCTCAATCCGCAGTCGATCTGTTTCCACGGGTTCGTTTGAGAAACCAGAAAGGTCTGGCTGGTCTGGAATACATACGCTCGGGGTGTTACGCGGAGGACAAATTTCCTGTATGTTTCAGCCATCCCATTGTACGGCAATTCCAGGAATTCCCATGCTCAGTCCCCTTGCGCCAGAACACCCGGTCACTTCCGCCATTTCTCCCGTGGCTGCTTCGAGTATCGATATTCGCGAGAGCGACGGGGTGCGAACGCTGCATTTCGGGTCCGAGTGGGTGCAAGGAGCCATGCGGGTGGCCCGCCCCTGGACTCTGGAACTGGAGTATACCCGTGCCATGATTTTCCCCTTGATCCTGTGCGAGGAAACCCCGACCAGAATTCTCCTGATCGGGTTGGGGGCTGCATCTCTGCTCAAGTATTTGTATCGTCATTGTCCGCATGCCCACCTGACGGTGGTGGAAATCGATCCACGGGTGGTACGAGCAGCACGCCAGTTTTTTCGCATGCCGGAGGATTCCAGGCGAATCACGGTGGTGGAGGGCGATGGCGCTGACTTCATGGACCATGTCGGTGAAATCTATGACCTGATTCTGGTGGATGGTTTCGATGCGCGGGCGCGCGCAGGGCGGTTGCAAGGTGAGAGGTTTTACCGGAACTGTGGACGGGTCCTGAGTGCGCACGGTTTTCTATGCGCCAATTTCTTGACCCGTCAGCGCGGGTATCGGGCGGCCTTGACTGCCTGGAGCACCATTTTCTCGGGACGAAGCCTGCGGTTTCCGACGCTGGACAGTGGTAATGGGGTGGTTTTGGCCAGCGCGGGGCCGCAGGGTCCCTGGTCTCTGGCGGAGTTGCGGGCACGCATTCTGGCCTGGAAAAAAGATCATGCTCTGGATCTGGGTCATCTTTTTGCCCGCATCGAACAACTTCAGTCCGGTTCGGGCGGGATGTTGAGGCTGGGTCAGTGATCAGAGGCCGCTGTGCTGTTGGGCCACCATGCAAAAGATCACGGGGATGGAAAGCATGGTATTGAAGCGCGAAGTCAGCATGGCGATCCGGGCCGCCTTGGGTTTTTCAATGATTTCCACAGGGACGAGTCCGAGCGCTTTTTTCTGATTCGGCCAGATGATGAACCAGACATTGAAAGCCATGAGGAACCCCATCCACATGCCCAATCCGATCGGCACGACTCCGTCACGCAGCATCAGGGCCTGCATGACATATCCATTCATGGAGGCCAGTCCCAGGCCCATGAAGACGGTGGCCAACGCTGCCCAGCGGAACCAGAAAAGGGCGGCGGGTGCGATGACCTTGGAAATGGCGGGTTTTTGCTCGTCCGGGATTCTGGGCATGGAGGGGATCTGGACGAAATTGAAATACCACAGCAGACCGATCCACATGATGGCCACGGTGACGTGCAACCAGCGGAAGGCAAAAGTCCACCAATTGTGGGAGAGCAGGTCTACGTTACCTCCTCCAATAATGGCCAGGATCAGGGCGAGCAGGACAAAACCTGCGCTGATGGTACGACCCAACGACTGGAAAATGATACTCATGACAGACTCCTGAAAGTGTGAGATTTTTATGACGGGGTTTTTTCCCCGTTCGTTTGGAGGGGAGGAAGATACCACATCTCTTGAAAATTACGTCAAGATACGGCGATATTCGGTACGGCAGGAGTCTCCCGGCATGGTTCAATAGCCCCTCTGCATGAAGGAGGAGGGGGATGAGAGGGAAATGGATGGGGCGTCCGAAGCGCGAGGATCCGCCTGATGGTACTCCCCCCATCGTCAATCCCCGGGTGGTACAGGCATGGTTCGAGGTGCAGGGTGCGGCGCTGGTAGAGCGCAACCGCTGGTTTCTGGTCAGTCTGGTCCTGGGGGTGGGGTTGTTCCTGAGCGGTATTGCCCTGGTGCTTCTCCTTCCTTTGAAGACCGTGGTTCCCTTCGTGCTGGATCGCTCGGAAAATGGGTCCGTCGCTGTTTCCAGCACCCATGTGCAGGTATACCACCCGGCGGAGTCTGAAAAACGCTACTTTCTGGCACGGTGGGTTCGTCAGTTGTTGACGCTCGACCCGCATCTGACCCCCACCTATCTGGCTGATGCGTATCAATTGACTCGAGGCAAGGCAACGGTGGAGTTCACCGACTGGGTGCAACGCAACCAGCCGATGGCCGAATTACGTAAAGACCCCACCCTGACGCGTACCGTGGCTGTGTCCAGCGTATCGCTCATCGAGGATGAAGCAGCGCTGCTGCGTGTCGTGACGGAACGGCGTAATGGCGGAAATCCCATGGCACGGCGCGAGAAGTTCGTTCTGACCCTGCACTTTGCCGTGGTGGCTCCCGAGCGTGAGGAAGAAGTCCTGAAAAACCCGGCCGGGCTATTCATTACGCATTTTTTGGTGAATACGGATTTGGAGCAATGAATGAACGATCTGCCCCTCGGAAATTCCGGTTTCGTCGTCGCGGTAAAAAAACGCATGTTCTCCTGGCATGGTGTGAGTGGGGTAGGGTGGGCAAGGGCAGGTTGGTGTCTTTGTGCTTCGTTCTTGACCCAAGGGGCGGTTTCCGAGCCTGTGTCGCCGACCCGTACACAGGTGCAAGTCTATGATTCGGAAGTTCCGACGGAAATTCTCACTGTTCCCGGAGTGCCTACGGATCTGCAGTTGGCTCCCCATGAAAAAATCACTGGATTGGCTCTGGGCGATACCCTTCAATGGCGTGTGGAGGAATTGCCGGGGCACCTTTTTCTCAAGCCGCTGCGTCCCGACCTTTTCACGGCGGGAACCTTGGTAACCAACCTGCGCGTTTACTCCCTGGTTTTGCGCAGTACCACGCCTCAGGGACCTTGGGTGATGCGGGTGCGATGGATTCTGGATGAGGAAAAATCCCTGTCTTCTCCATCGGGAAAAACGATCCATTCCCTTTCCCTGACGCCCCGGCGCGTGCATACCCATTACACGATCAAAGGCGAAGCGGAATTCCGTCCTCTGGAGGTGTTTGACGATGGGCGTTTCACCTGGATCGACATGGGACACCCTCAGGTACTTCCTGCCGTCTTCATGGTCGATGACGAGGGTTCCCGACTGGTCAATTACCTGCTTCATCCCCCTTATTTCGTGGTGCAACGCCTGATGCCTCATTTTCTGCTCAAGTTGGGCGGCACCGAGGTCGAAGTAATCAATCCGGACTATGGCAAGCCCTCCGAAGTGCAAGGAGATGCATCAGGGCAGAAACCATGAATGAAGGGGAAGTCATGGGGATGGCCCAGGCAGGCAGGGAAAAAATCATCCAGCCAGGATCCGGTGGTTCCCCTGCACCGGGCGCGGAGGAACCTGTTCCCTGGGAGGAGGCACAGGAGTGGACAAAAGGGGTTCCGCCGGGCAAGGTCCGTCGCCATTTGCACTGGTGGGTGGCTGCAGGTTTGGGACTGGCAGTGGTGCTGGGGTTCGGGGTGCAGGCGCTGGTCGGGCGGGTACGGGCAGCCTCGCCCTCGCTCGATGCCCAGGCGGTGGTTTTGGGGCAGGCTCCGGCAGTCAGTACGCTGCAGCATGAGTTGGTGCGTGAGCAGATGGCCGACCCTGGGCCACCTCCGCCGCTGGTGGACGATGCGGGAGATAAAACCCGTCAGGCCGAGCAGGAACGCCGGCATCAGATCGAGTTGGCCCGTGCCCAGCAGGCAGCCCAGATTGCAGCCAGTCCAATTCTGGCCATTGGGGGACCGGTGGCTCAACCAGTTCCACTTTCAACGCCTGCCCCGGGCAGTACCTCGCCCCCTGCAGAGCCCGGTTCGGGGATCGGCATGCTGCCAGGGAGTGCATCGGTTCCTCCCACCATCCCTTCTCTGGGGTTGGGGCTGAACGGGGTGGGCGCCTTGCCTGCCCTGACAGGAATGGTGGCTTCGCCCTGGAATCCGACTCCAGCCGTACCAGGAACGGCATCGCAACCGCCTCCAGCAGCAGTGCGTTCACGCCAGAATACGACCCCTCTCGAACCGGTCCAGCCGGCCAATCATGCCCTCGTACTGGAGGGCACCGTCATGCCGGCGGTCCTGATCACCCAGATCAACAGTGATCTGCCCGGATTGATCACGGCCCAGATTACGGAGGATGTCTACGATTCCATCGACGGAACCCTGCTGGCCATTCCCAAGGGCAGTCGACTGATCGGGCAGTTTGCGGCGCGCATCTTGCCGGGACAGGAGCGTTTGATGGCTTCCTTTCATCGCCTCATTCTGCCCAGCGGAGTGAGTTTTCAACTGGAGGATATGGTGGCTTCCGATGCCCAGGGGCAGTCAGGTATGCAGGATGAGGTGGATAACCGGTTCTGGAAACGTCTGGGTGGGCAGTTCATGACGGCCGGACTGGCTCAAATCATTGCCCAGCCGACGGGAGGCGTGACGGTACTGGGAGGCATGGGCAACAATCTGACCACGGATGCGGCGGGTCAGATCCTGGTCAATACCGCCAGCATCGGTTTCGCCGGGCAAGCGGCCATCGGTCCGGTGATCATCATCAAGAAAGGCTATCCCTTTTCCCTGTTGGTCAACCGCGACATGGACTTTGCCTCCCTGGCCGCTTCTCAGGCAGACATGTCCGGTGCCCCGCCTACGCCTTGATGGAGAAGGGTTTCAATGGCGGTGTGACATCGCCATTCTGGGCGCGCTGACGCAACGCATGATCGATCAATACGAGCGCCATCATGGCCTCCACGATGGGCGTGGCCCGAATGCCGACACAGGGATCATGGCGTCCGGTGGTTTGAACTTCCACGGCCTGCCCCTGGCGGTCGAGGGAACGACGGGGCAGGCGAATGCTCGAAGTGGGTTTGATGGCCAGGTGTGCAATGAGGTCCTGTCCCGTGGAGATTCCGCCCAGAATCCCGCCTGCGTGATTGCTCTGGAACCCATCCGGGGTCATTTCATCCCCGTGTTCCGTGCCTCGCTGGGTCACTACGGCAAACCCGTCGCCAATTTCCACGCCTTTCACGGCATTGATGGACATGAGGGCATGGGCAATGTCTGCATCCAGACGGTCAAAGACGGGTTCGCCCCACCCCGGGGGCAAACCGCTGGCTACCACGCTCAGGCGCGCCCCCACGGAGTCGCCCGACTTGCGCAGATCGTCCATGAACGATTCCAGTCGAGGAACGAGATCCGGGTCCGGACAGAAAAACGGGTTTTGGTCAATGGCGTTCCAGTCTTTGACTGTGATGGGAATGGGGCCCAGTTGGGACAGGTACCCGCGAATGGTGACGCCATAACGCTGCGCCAGCCACTTCCGGGCAACGGCGCCCGCAGCCACACGTGCCGCCGTTTCCCGTGCGGAGGAACGTCCTCCACCGCGATGATCACGCAACCCGTATTTCTGCAGATAGGTGTAATCGGCGTGACCCGGCCGGAACTGCTGGGCGATTTTGTCATAATCACGGCTGCGCTGGTCTTCGTTATGAATGACGAGGGCGATGGGCGTGCCTGTGGTGACCCCTTCGAAGACTCCAGACAGGATCTGCACCTGATCCGATTCGCGACGTTGGGTGACATGCCGGGAGGTGCCAGGTTTGCGTCGGTCCAGGTCGGGTTGGATGTCGGCTTCGCAGAGCGGCAGTCCGGGCGGACAGCCATCGATCACGGCGCCCAGTGCGGGGCCATGGCTTTCCCCGAAGGTCGTGACACAAAACATTCGCCCCCATGTATTACCGGCCATACTCGTTCCCCGCACAAAGGTCGAATCTTAGCATGGAGTGTCGTGACGTCTCCGAATCCGCAGGATCTCCCGATTCATGGGGATTCCGAACCTTGTGGTTTGGCGGTCGACTTCCCTTGATCCGGGCGTATCACGCCGTATTGGGAGAAATGCAACTGGTAGTGGGCGGGGTCCGGCAAGGTGATTCGCACCCACCCCCCCACCGGCAGGGTGAGTTTGTCGCGCACATGACCAAATGGCAGGTTCTGCAACAAGGGGATGGGGAGCAGGTGTTGCAGATAATCCACCACTTGCTCCAGGGCATAAGGTGCTGCAGAGGCATGAGTAGGTTCGCAGCGGTTGAACTGGCCCCACAGGATGGCGCGTACCGAGTTGAACACGCCTGCATGGTACAACTGCATCAGACAGCGCTCGATGATGTAGGGCTCTTCATTCACTTCTTCGAGGAACAGGATGCCTTCCTCCACTTTGGGCAGATAGGGCGTTCCCACCAAATGAGCCACCAGAGACAGGTTACCTCCCCACAGGATTCCTTCCAGCCCGTTCCCGATCTGGCGACGCAGGCGCATTCCGGCCTCCCCTTCGTGAACGGTGAAAGGCAGGCGAATGAGGGGGGACGAGTGGGTTTCGTTTTGCAGCAGAGGCAAGAAATGGTCTTGGTGCAATGCACTTCGGTGTGGATGCCCGAAATCGGGAGCGGCCATGGGGCCTGCAAAGGAGACCAGTCCCGTCCGCGCCAGTACGGCCAGATGGAGTGCCGTGACATCACTGAAGCCGATGATGGGCTTGCGGGCGGCGGCGATGGCCTCATAGTCCAGATGCGGCAGGAGGCGGGTCAAACCGTAGCCCCCCCGGGCAGCCATGATGGCATCCACCTTGGGATCGTGGATCAGTTCATGAAAGTCTTCCAGTCGTTCGGTATCGGTCCCGGCAAAATATTCGTGCCGGTTGCGAATATGGGTTCCTTCGCGCACATTCCATCCGTGTTCCGAGAAATACAGGATGGCCATTTCCAGGGCTCCGGGCTCGGTCAGGAAGCCGGAAGGCGCACATAGCCCCAGGCAAGGGTTGGCTGGGAGCAGATAGGGTAAACGTGTGTTCATGGTGCAAATATAACGTGAAATTCGTTGGTCGTCATTGAGGTGCCTGGAAAGGTCTTTTCCGGTTGCTCCCACGGGAGTGAAAAATTGCCTCGGGTTTTCTGACTGCCGGTCGTTGTGTCATAATAATCCGTTCAGTGGAGGATCCTGGTGATGACGGCTCAAACCCTTTATGACAAGTTATGGCAGGCTCATGTGGTGCGTGAAGAAGGGGATGGCACGACCTTGTTGTACATCGACCGCCATCTGGT
The DNA here is from genome assembly GCF_027317285.1 of Ferrovum sp. NCBI lineage: Bacteria > Pseudomonadati > Pseudomonadota > Betaproteobacteria > Ferrovales > Ferrovaceae > Ferrovum > Ferrovum sp. The sequence continues at coordinate 7,381 of NZ_DAHVHV010000023.1, forward strand.
TCATGAGGTGACCAGTCCACAGGCCTTCGAGGGACTGACGCTGGGGAAACGTCCCTTATGGCGGAGGCAGAGTATCGTGGCCACTGCGGATCATAATACGCCGACTGTCACTCAGACAGAAATTCACGATCCCGTTTCGCGTCTCCAGGTGGACACCTTGAGCCAGAATTGTCACTCCTTCGGGGTGACGCTGTATCCCATGGGCGATCGGCGTCAGGGCATCGTTCACGTCATGGGGCCGGAGCAGGGGGCGACCTTGCCAGGCATGACCGTGGTTTGTGGAGATTCCCATACCAGTACCCATGGGGCTTTTGCAGCCCTGGCTTTTGGTATCGGCACCTCCGAAGTGGAACATGTCATGGCCACCCAGACTCTGGTGGCGCGCCGTTCCAGGACCCTGCGCGTCACCGTGGACGGGACGCTGCCGGAAGGCGTGACAGCCAAGGATGTGGCGCTCTACATCATTGGGCAGATTGGGACCGCCGGAGGCACGGGATATGCCATCGAGTTCGCGGGGGAGGTCGTCCGGGGTTTCAGCATGGAAGGGCGCATGACCCTGTGCAATATGGCCATCGAGGCGGGGGCTCGAGCAGGTTTGATCGGTGCCGATGAGGTTACCTTCTCCTATCTGAAGGGGCGTCCCCACGCGCCCTCCGATGCCCAATGGGATCAGGCCGTTTCTTACTGGCGCACCCTGCGCAGTGACGAGGAGGCGGTATTCGACAAGGAAATCACTTTGTCGGCGCAACACATCGAGCCGCTGGTGACCTGGGGAACTTCGCCGGAAATGGTGGTGAGCGTGACAGGGCAGGTGCCAGATCCCCGTCTTGAAAAGGATCCAGTGCGTCGCCAGGGCATGGAACGGGCCCTGGGTTACATGGGGCTGACCGCCAATACGCCGATGGTTCGAATTTCTCTGGACAAGATCTTCATCGGCTCCTGTACCAATTCCCGCATCGAGGATCTGCGCGCAGCGGCTGCCGTGGTGAAGGGGCGACATGTGGCGCCCAACATCAAACTGGCCATGGTGGTTCCCGGTTCCGGACTGGTCAAGGCGCAGGCCGAGGCCGAGGGGTTGGATCGGATATTTCTCGAGGCCGGTTTTGAATGGCGCCATCCCGGCTGTTCCATGTGTCTGGGAATGAATGAGGACCGCCTCAGTCCGGGGGAACGTTGTGCCTCTACCTCCAACCGCAACTTTGAAGGACGTCAGGGCACGGGCGGGCGTACCCATCTGGTCAGCCCGCAGATGGCTGCTGCTGCAGCCATTGCGGGACATTTTGTCGATATCCGGGAGAACTTCTGATGCGTGCTTTCACCTCGCTGAACGGCCTCGTGGTACCCCTCGATCGGGCCAATGTGGATACCGATGCCCTTATTCCCAAGCAATTTCTCAAATCCATTCATCGTGCAGGCTTTGGTCCCAACCTGTTCGATGCCTGGCGTTATTTGGACGAGGGTCAGCCCGGGCAGGACAATCGTTTGCGTCCCCTGAATCCCGACTTCGTGCTCAACCAACCTCGCTATCAGGGGGGGCAGATCCTCCTGGCACGGGAGAACTTTGGCTGTGGTTCGAGTCGCGAACATGCGCCCTGGGCATTGGATGACTATGGGTTTCGGGTGATCATCGCCCCCAGTTTTGCCGATATTTTCTTTAACAATTGCTTTAAGAATGGGTTGCTTCCGATTGTTCAAAAAGAAGAAACAGTTGACTTGCTGTTCAAGGAAGTGGCAGCGACCGAAGGCTATCGACTGCAGGTGGATTTGGCTGAGCAGACCTTGACGACTCCGGACGGCAAGGTTTTTGAGTTCACTGTGGACGGGTTTCGTAAAGACTGCTTGTTGCGCGGGTTGGATGAAATCGGGTTGACCTTGCAACATGCCGATGAGATTCGTGCCTACGAAAAACATCGGGCCCAGCAGGAACCCTGGATTTTTTCCTGAGGAAAAACGTCAGTCATTTGCGGATCGATTCTCTGCAAGAAAATCGGTCTGGGCGCCTTGACGATTGATTATCGATAATCCATAATCTGACCTTTCGGTTTCAGGTCTTCCTGCCATGTGGATCGTTCGTCTTGCCTTGCAGCGTCCCCATACTTTTCTGGTGATGGCGCTGCTGATCGTGCTGCTGGGAGTATTCAGCATTCGTCGCACGCCGACGGATATCCTGCCCAATATCAACATTCCCGTGGTGTCGGTGGTATGGAATTATTCGGGCATGCCTCCCCAGGATATGGCTGACCACATTACGTCGTTTACCGAGCGGGTGGCCACCACCACGGTCAACGACATCGAGCATATCGAGTCACAGTCTCTGAACGGGATCGCGGTGGTGAAGTATTTCTTTCAGCCTCGGGTCAACGAGGACCTGGCCGTCGCGCAGATCACCGCCATTTCCCAGACTCTTTTGCGTCAGATGCCGCCGGGCATGACCCCCCCCTTTATCCTGGCTTATAACGCGTCCAGTGTTCCGGTCATCCAGTTGGCCCTGGACAGTTCTCGCCTGACGGAAGGCCAGTTGTTCGATTTCGGGAATAATTTCATTCGTACCCAGTTGGCGACCGTGGCCGGCGCTTCCCTTCCCTATCCCTATGGCGGGCAGATGCGTCAGGTGCAGGTGGATCTGGAACCGGCAGCGTTGAGGACTTATGGTTTGTCGGCCAATGACGTGACGCGCGCTCTGGCCACTCAAAACCTGATCGTCCCAGCTGGAACGGAAAAAATTGCCCATTGGGAATATGTGGTGAAGTTGAATGCCAGTTTCCCCGATATCGACCAGTTGAACGGCATTCCCTTGCGTACACCTTCCGGGGCTCTGATCCATATTCGGGACGTGGCCCACGTTTACGACGGGGCTCTTCCGCAGACCAATGTGGTGCGTGTGGACGGGCACCGGGCCGTGCTGATGAGCGTACTCAAGACCGGGTCGGCATCCACCCTGACGATCATCGACAGCATCAAGGGCCTCATGCCACAGGTGCGGGCGGACATGCCGCCGGGGATGCACATCCATACCACGGGCGATCAGTCCCTGTTTGTGACGGCGGCGATCAATGGGGTGGTGCGCGAAGGGTTGATTGCAGCGACGTTGACGGGACTCATGATCTTGCTTTTTTTGGGGTCGTGGCGCAGTACCTTGATCATCACCGTTTCCATCCCCCTTTCCGTGCTGGTATCCCTGATCGTGCTGTCCTGGCTGGGGGAGACCATCAATATCATGACCCTGGGCGGTTTGGCTCTGGCCGTGGGGATTTTGGTCGATGACGCCACGGTGGCCATCGAAAACATCAACTGGCACCTGGAGCAGGGCAAGGATACGGAAACGGCCATTCTGGACGGCGCACGCCAGATCGCGATGCCCTCCCTGGTGTCCACCCTGGCTATTTGTATCGTCTTCATTCCCATGTTCCTGCTTACGGGGGTCGCTCATTACCTTTTCGTGCCTTTGGCCGAAGCGGTCGTGTTTGCCATGTTGGCCTCCTGGATACTGTCCCGGACTCTGGTCCCCACCCTGGCGAAATACTGGTTGCACCAGGAACATGGGGAGCCTGCACGCCATCTGGGCGCTGCCATCCATCAACGTTTCGAGGCAGGGTTCAACCGTTTGCGGACGGCTTATCATGTCCGTCTGGAAGGCGTATTGCGCACCCGTCCCCGTCGCTTCATTGCGATTTTCTATGGAGCGATAGGGTTGTCGTTCCTGCTGTATCCATGGATTGGGGAGAATTTTTTCCCGGAAGTGGATGCGGGACAGATCAAGTTACACCTGCGTGCGCCCAGTGGTACGCGTATCGAGGATACGACGGCCTTATGTGACCTGGTGGAACAGGACATCCGTCGCCATGTGGGAAAGCAATTAGACACCCAGGTAGACGTGGTGGGGTTGCCCTACAGCGGGATCAATCTGTCCTACAGTACGTCCGCGCCCATCGGACCGGGGGATGCGGATATTTTCATCACGTTGGGCAAGGGGCATGCGCCCACCCCGGAAGTGGTGCATGACCTGAGAAAGATACTGCACAAGGATTTCCCGACCATTTCCTTTGCTTTCCTGCCCGCAGACATCGTCAGCCAGATCCTGAATTTTGGCTTGCCTGCGCCTTTGGATGTGCAAATTTCGGGGATTCGTCTGGCAGAGAACCGGGTCTTTGCCAATCGGTTGCTGGCCCAGTTGAAGGGGATACCGGGGGCCGTGGACCTGCGCATCCAGCAGCCCTTCGACTATCCCCAGGTGGAAGTCGAGGTGAATCGCGACCTGGCCCAGACCTTGGGGTACACGGAGCAGGATGTGGCCAGTAATCTCATGACCTCCCTGTCTGGAAGTTTTCAGACGGCCCCCAGTTTCTGGACCAACCCAAAAAACGGCGTACAGTACAATGTGTCGGCACAGATGCCGCAATACCGCCTGCAGTCGGTGGGGGATTTGGGCCAACTGCCCATTACCGTGGCCTCGCCCATGGTGCCTCCTCAGATCCTGGCCAACCTGGCCACCTTCCGTCACGGTGTGGGACCCGCAGTGGTCAGCCACTACAATGTGAAACCGGCCATCGATATTTTTGGGGCGGTTCAGGGTACCGATTTGGGTACGGTGGCGAAACGGATTCAGGAAATCATTCATGCGAACCAGAAGTACCTGCCCAAGGGGACGCAGGTGATCGTGCGCGGACAGGTACAAACCATGCGTGACTCCTTTTCCAGTCTGGAATGGGGGCTTTTGAGCGCGATTGTGCTGGTATATTTGCTCATTGTGGTGAACTTCCAGTCGTGGATCGATCCCCTCATCATCATTGGCGCCTTGCCCACGGCCCTGGCCGGAATCGTATGGATGCTGTTTCTTACCCACACGACCTTGTCGGTCCCAGCGTTGACGGGCGCCGTGATGTGCATGGGGGTCGGAGCGGCCAACAGTATCCTGGTGATCAGTTTTGCCCGCGAGCGGGTAGCGGAGGGACTGTCGGCACTCGAGGCGGCGCTCGAAGCAGGCAGTACCCGCTTGCGTCCGGTGCTGATGACGGCTCTGGCCATGGTCATTGGCATGCTGCCCATGGCTCTGGGGCTGGGGGAGGGTGG
>NZ_DAHVHV010000023.1:12457-32732 GCF_027317285.1 Ferrovum sp.
CGCTTGCGTCCGGTGCTGATGACGGCTCTGGCCATGGTCATTGGCATGCTGCCCATGGCTCTGGGGCTGGGGGAGGGTGGAGAGCAGAATGCGCCCCTGGGTCGTGCCGTCATCGGAGGCTTGTTGTTTGCCACTGTGGCGACCCTGTTTCTCGTACCCGTATTGTTCAGTTTGATTCGTTCCCGACGCTCGGTTTCCTCAAGGACTATGTCATGATTTCCTCTCGTTTCTTCGGTGGGTTGGTTTTTCTGGCGGCACTGGGGGTTGCGGCTTGGGGTATCACGAGCCGTCTGCATGCTCAGAATGCCCTGGCCCAGAATTCGGTGGCAGATGCTCAGTGGCAGGTGGAGGTGACCCATGCCCTGCCGGAAAGCCATGTGCCCGATCTGATTCTTCCCGGGCAGTTGCAGGCCTGGACGGAAACCCCGATTTATGCCCATACCTCGGGGTATCTCAAACACTGGGCGGTGGACATCGGGCAGAAGGTCAGGGCCGGACAAGAAATCGCCGAGATCAGTACCCCGGACATCGACGCACAGGAGGCACAGGCCGAGGCCGAGATGCGGACGGCAGAGGCCAATGAGGAACTGGCGCGTGTGACGGCGCAACGGTATGCGGCCCTTCTGCCAACCAAAACCGTATCGCCCCAGGATGCAGACAATAAACGTCTGGATGCGGAAGCCAGGAAGACGGCACTGGATGCGGCACGGGCCAACCTGGAGCGGCTGCATGCGCTGGATCGTTTTCGGAAGATCGTCGCTCCGGTGGACGGGATCATCACGGCACGCAACGTGGATGTAGGAACCATGATCGATAGCGGGTCGGCCAATGGAAAGGCGACAGAACTGTTCCATCTGGCGGATACCCATCGTCTGCGAGCCTACATCCCGGTTCCCGAAGACGAGGTTTCCTCTCTTCCGGCAGGTGGAGTGGTCCGTATCGAGCCGCGTGCTTTTCCGGGGCGTACCTGGAGCGCTCAACTGGTTCGCCATGCCCAGGCCATCGATCCCGTCAATCACACGGAGTTGGTGGAACTGAACCTGGAGGGCGGAATATTGTTGCCGGGCAGTTACATCGAAGTGCATTTTCCTCGCCACGCAGCGCAGCAATCGGTAACCTTGCCAGCCAATACTCTGGTATTTCGTGCCAGTGGGACCTCTGTCGCCGTGGTGAACGAACACCAGGTGGTCTCCCTGAAACCCGTGATTGTGGGACGGGATCTGGGTGAGCGCATCGAAATTCTGTCAGGGATCAGTCCCTCGGATCGGGTTGTGGTGAGTCCTCCCGATTCGCTGGCCGAGGGCGTGACCGTTATCGTTCATGAAGTTGGTGCACTCAGGAAAGTGCCATGAAAAAGGTTCTGATTGCAGGTCTGTTCCTTGGGGTGTCAGGCTGTTCCTTTGCGCCTACCTATACCCGCCCTGACTTGCCCACGGCAGCCCAGTATCGGGAGAAAACGGCGGAGGAGGGGCATTGGGTGCCTTTCAAACCCACGGCGGAGACCGCCCGAACCTGGTGGAAAGCCTTTCATGATCCGGTATTGGATGATCTGGAGCATTCGGGTCTGGTGGCCAACCAGAATTTATTGGCGGCCCTGGCACGCCTGGATCAGGGCCGTTCGTTGGCGCGGGAGCAATGGGCCAACCTCTGGCCTGTGATCGGAGCTTCGGCGACTCACCAGAAGACCAAAATTTCCGAACATACCATGATCTTTCCCGTACAAAACTATCCTGCATTCCAGACCAATCAGGTGCAACTGGATCTGAATTACGAACTGGACATCTGGGGGGCATTGCGTAATGCTGCCCATGCTGCCGACGCCCAGGCCCGCGCCAGTGCCGACGATCTGGCCACCCTGGCTCTGTCCACGGAGGCCGAGATCGCACTGGATTATGAATCGCTGCGTGCGCTCGATGTGGAATTGTCCGAGACGGAAAAACTGGTGAACAGTTGGGCGGATAACCGTACGCTGACGGCCGTTCTGGTGACTGGGGCCGAAGCCGCCATTCCGGATCAGGCACAGGCCGATCTGAACTGGCAGGTGGCGCGCCAGCAACTCAACGAACTGCGCCTGCAGCGTGAACGCATGGAACATGCCCTGGCGTTACTGGTGGGGAGCAATCCCGAAGAGTTCCACATCGCCTCGGTGGCAGCCGAACTACCCACCCCCCTGCATCCCGTTCCAGGAATGCCTTCGATCCTGCTGGAACGACGTCCTGATGTGGTCAGTGCCGAGGAAAAGGTAAAAGCTGCCAACGCCAACATCGGGGTGGCCAAGGCCGCATGGTTTCCTGTTTTTAATTTGACGGCGTATTCGGGCTATGGCAACACGGGTTATGGGCCTTTGATGGTGGCTCCCAACCGTTTATGGTCTTTTGGCCCCACCCTGTCGTTGCCCCTGTTCAACGGGGGGCAGATTGCGGCGGCCAATGACCTGGCACGGGCCCAGTGGGAGGAAAGCGTGGCCAACTATCGAAATACCGTTCTGGAGGCCTGGCGTGAGGTGGAGGATCAATTGGCGGCTTTGCGTGAACTGGAAGAGGAGGCAGAGGCTGCGCGTGGAGCCAGCAAGGCAGCACAGCTGGCTCTGGAACAGGCTCGTCTGCGCTTTGAAGGAGGGTTGGCCAATCGCTTCGATGTGTTGCAGGCTGAGCGGACTGCGGCCCTGGCCTTGACCGGAGCGACCCAGTTGCGTTTGCGGGCCTTGGCGAGCAGTATCGTTCTGGTCAAGGCACTGGGTGGCGGGTGGTCGGATTCGGATTCTTCCGCTGCGGCAAAGCCCCATTCCCCTGCGGGAGCACCCTCCTGATGCCTCAGCCCCTGCTGCGCCGTTGCATGCGTGACCAGATTCGCGATCGCTTGCTGGAACGTATTCTAGAGGGAACCTACGCGCCAGGACATCGTTTTGTGGAACTGGATCTGGCAGCGGAATTCCAGGTCAGCCAGAGTCCCGTTCGCGAGGCTTTGCGTGAATTGGAAGTGATGGGTGCGGTGGATTCGCTGCGTTACAAGGGGACCCGCGTTCGTTCCCCCAATCCGGTGGAAATGGCCGAAGCCTATGCTCTGCGAGCCATCCTGGAACAGCGTTCGGCAGAACTGGCCGTTCCCTGCCCTCCTGCTGTATTGGATTCCCTGCGCGCCGACCTGGCGGCACTGCACGAGGCGGCCCGAGACCGTGACGTGGCCCGCTACAGTCGCCATGCATTCAATTTCCATCGAAGCATCGTGGTTCAATCTGGCAATCACTTGTTTCTGGAAATATGGGAAAACGTCCAGACACGAGCACGCTTGCCTTTTGTGGCGCAGCACCTGTCCGCTGAATTGGCTTCCTGTGCTGCCGACCACGATCCCATTCTGGCGGCTCTTGAAAAAGGGGAAGGGGCTTCGGCAGGAAGACTGCTGCGCACTTTCATGGAATCCCTGCTGGCCAAACTGCCGCGCTGAAAGGTTCTGCCACCGGACGGAGGTTTTTATCTTATAATCGCGGTCTGGAGAGGTGGCAGAGTGGTCGAATGTACCTGACTCGAAATCAGGCGTAGGTATATGCCTACCGAGGGTTCGAATCCCTCCCTCTCCGCCAATAACCGCGGGGGTTTCAGGCTAGTTCTTCTTTTTGAAAATCCCGTCTTCCCAAAATGGCGAATGGGGTTTTTTATCCTCACGCCACCTTCCTCCCCAAAGTCTCTTTCATCTTCGGAGGTGATGGCAACCATGATGGTTAGTATCAGCGGTTGCTTATCACGGTGCATGGCTTGATAATTGTGCTTTCCATGCGGTTTGGACCAGAACGCCATGAAACGCACAGCATTCGATACCCTGCCATCGCAACCGTTTCTGATGGAAAGTCCCATCGTAGATTATGGTCATGTCGATATCCGCAATCTGGCCGTCAGCCTGTCTTCGGAAAATCCAGAGACAACCGCCAAGCGCTGCTTTGAATGGGTCCGTGATCATATTGAGCACAGCATGGATTTTTGTCGGAAAGAAGTGACCTATGTGGCTTCGGATGTGCTTAAGAAAGGCACTGGCCTATGCACTGCAAAAAGTCATCTGCTGGTAGCCTTGTGGCGTGCCAATAACATCCCGTCAGGATTCTGCTATCAGCGATTAACACTGGATGGCCCCAATCCTCCCTATTGTACACATGGCTTCACGGCTGTCTGGTTGGACGACTGGGGCTGGTATCGTTGTGATGCTCGCGGCAATAGCAAACCTGGTATCCGCTGTGAGTTTACGCCGGGACAAGAAAATCTGGCCTATTTGACCAGTTATGCTGGCGAGCAGACCTATCCAGATGTCTGGGCGCAGCCATGGCCAGATCTGATTGCTTCCATGGAAAAGTTGCAGAGCATATCCTCTTACCGGCAGAATCCCATTGATGCCTGCCCACCAATCCATGGCGAATGTGTGACTGATCTGGCGACAACACGCATCGAATAAGTCGAATATGCACAATCAACCATCAGTAACCATGAGGGGAAATCATGTCCGTACAAATTTTCTCTGAGCATTTTGCGGCCGACTGGATTGATTCATGGAACAGTCATAACCTTGATCGAATTCTTTCGCATTACACCGATGATTTTGAAATGTCATCACCCATCATCATCAAAGTAACCGGAGAAGCATCAGGGACGCTCAAAGGAAAGGAAAAGATCGGGGCATACTGGGCCAAGGCGCTTGAACTGTTTCCAAGCCTTCATTTTGAGCTCATTACCCAACTGATCGGCGTGAACAGTATCACCCTTTACTACAAAGGGGTCAGTGGTCTATCTGCGGAGGTATTTCACTTCAATCAGGATGGCAAGGTAACGAAGGCATATGCACACTACGAGGCCTGACAAGTTATCATTGCACACTGAACTTGCGCGAAAGGCCACTCATCAGGCTGGTAAATTCAAAAATCAGGAAAAAAATGAAACCTGCTCTTCTCATAATCGATATGCAGAATGATTTCGTTTTGCCGGGTGCTCCAGCCGTGATTCATGGTGCGCTTGCTACCGTCCCTCGAATCAAAGAGGTGCTGGAGTGGTTCCGGGCAAAGTGTTATCCGGTTTTTCATATTGTGCGCGAGTATCGAGCCGACGGAAGTGATATCGAGATTTCACGAAGGGAAGCGTTTCTCGCTGGACCGCCTTATGCTGTTCCAGGAACAAAAGGGGTGGAAATTATTGATGCGCTCTCTCCAATAGCAGGGGAATATCGCGTGGTGAAGCCCCGTTTTTCTGCATTTTTTGGCACGGAGTTGGAATTGATCTTAAGAAGATTAGGTGTCGATAGTGCTGTGGTCTGCGGCACGCAATACCCAAACTGCATCAGGGCGACTGCGTTCGATGCGCTCTCGTATGGCTACCCTACCACTGTAATCACGGACGCGACCTCGGCATCTGCATTAACCGTGGCCGAATCAAATATCCGTGACATGGAGAACATCGGTATCCGGTGTATTTCTTTCGATGAGTTTAAGGAATCGTCCAACCCAGCAGGTATGGTTCGTGTCGTCGCTGATAAGCGTCTTTCCTCATAAACCACATTCGGTGGGCATTGCTACCGATCCTCGCGGGTGTGCCACAGCCGCAGTATGTAGATCGTGGATTCCTGAATTTCGTACCGCATCTCATACTTTCCGACGAGAATCCGGCGTACCTCGCGCGGCTCGAATTCTTCCAACTTTTCGCCGATACACGGATTTACCAGCAGACTGGCTGGCGCCGCTACGAGTGCCTGTACCACGCGCGTAGCAGCCGGTTTATTCACTGGCGCCAAGAAATCATACAGCCGCGCCAAATCAGATAGCCCTTTGCTCGTCCACTTCAGTTCCATCAACGGGGTGTCGGCAGCGGTTGAGCAGTACTGAGGCTATTGGCCCACGCCTCCACGTCCCGGTGATCAATGACACGTGCGGTGTCTACATCGTCCAACGCCTCGCGGGTCAGACGGGTGCGTTCCTCTTCCATGTCGATCCAGGCCGTTAATGCTTGCTTGACGATCCAGCCACGTGAGCGTTCGAGACGAGTGGCCAGCCGATCTACTTTCTCGGCCAGCAGGAGCGGCACGTGTGCAGTGAGGACTTTGGTATCTGTATGTGCCATGGTTTTTCCCATCTTGCAATTGGTCAAGTATCATCATAGTGATTAGATATGATTTAAGCAAGATGACCCTGATTAATTTTGTCGGCCGATTGTCTGCGGCGGTATTCGCCCGGAGTCATGCCCACCACGCGCTTGAAAGCCCTATTGAACGCGCCATCCGTTTCGTAACCCACCTGTTCGGCGATTCTGGTCAGTGCCAGATCGCTGTTACCCAGCAGGCACCGAGCCCGGTACATGCGCCAGTTCGTCAGATGGTCGAGCGGTGGAATACCGACGATTCCCTTGAAATGTTGGGCAAAAGCCGAGCGGGACATTCCGGCTGAAGCCGCCAGGGACTCCACTGTCCATGCCTTCTCCAGATTGCCATGCATTGCGCAAATCGCCGCACCAAGGCGACGGTCTGATAATCCGGCAATCCAGCCGGTCGTGCCTTTCAGGCAGGAATTGAAATGGGCTCGCACCGCCTGCATGAACAGAACATCTGCCAAGCGATTGACTACTAATCTGGCGCCCATTCCCTGTTCTAAAGTTTCCATCTTGATCAACTGCAGCGTGGCGTGAAGCAGATGAGCGCGTGTGCCTCCCATGTCCGCACGAACAACCGGCGGCAACACTGAAATAAGCGGCTCGCCACCTGTGATATTGAAAGCAAAGCGGCCAGCGACAATGTCGGTCGGCATGCCGTCTCCGCCGAAAGTAATCGTATCGCCAGAACCTTCACCAAAGATTTCTGTGCAGGATTTCACAGGGCTTTGCAGGTCATCGCGCAGGGCAAATCGGACATCGGAACGTACGATGAAGCAATCGTTTTCGTTCAATTCCAAAGGTTTTTCCAGCCCTTCCGCCGTCAACCAGCAATTGCCGCGCAGGACGAGGCAAAACCGGATATGTGGTCCGTTTAGGAACGAGATCCCCCATGGCGCCTTCGCTTCGAGTCGGGCGTAGAGAGCGCTTTCGATGCGCATAGCAGAAAAAACATCCTCGATTGGATCCATGGAATTCAGACGATCGGATAATAAAATAGGATTATAAGGTATTTATCGTACATAAAAACAGCGGTATCTTGATGACTCCCCATCACACCAGGAAAATCAACATGCGTGCCTATCGCCTTGAACAGTTCAAAACCATTGAAGACCTCGTGTTGCACGACGAGGAACCCCCTAAGCCTGGGCGCCATGAAGTACTCGTGCGGGTACGTGCCAGTTCGCTCAATTACCGTGATCTGGCGATTCTTCACGGTAATTACCCGATGTCATGCGCACCCGGTCACATCCCGCTCTCTGACGGTGCCGGAGAAGTGGTTGAGTTGGGTGATGGCGCAGAGCGCTTTGAAGTTGGCAGCCGGGTTGCCAATACGGTTTTCCCACGCTGGTTCGGTGGCCGCTACCAGTTATCTTTCATCAGTGAACAATATGGCAGCAACAGCGACGGCTGGCTGACCGAATATAAGGTTGTCAACGAGGAAGCCTTGGTGTCTATTCCAGCCCATCTGTCATTCGAAGAAGCCGCTACGCTACCTTGCGCGGCCGTCACAGCATGGTCGGCATTGGCCGGTATCACTGCGGGAGATACCATTCTGACGCAGGGCAGCGGTGGCGTGTCGCTGTTTGCGGTGCAACTAGCAAAACTGCTGGGTGCCCGGGTCATTGCCACCACATCCTCCATGGAAAAAATGGTAAAACTGAAAAGCCTGGGTGCCGATGATGTGATCAATTACATGACAACGCCGGATTGGGACGGTGAAGTTCGCAGGCTCACCAACGGACAAGGGGTGGACCGGGTTGTTGAAGTTGGTGGTCCGGGCACGCTTCAAAAATCAATAAAATCATGCGCCATCGGCGGGGAGGTCGTGCTGATCGGTTTTCTGGCCAGCAGTTCAGATGCAATCGATTTCATGAACCTGTTTATGGGAGGCGTCTCTCTTCGAAGAATAGCCGTAGGTAGTCGGGATGATTTTGAGAACATGAATCGCGCCATTACACAGCACAAGTTGAGGCCAGTGATTGATCACGTATTTCCGTTCATGGATGCAAAGGAAGCATGGCAGTATTTCGATGACCGCAAACATTTCGGCAAGGTCGTGATTGCCCATTGAGGGTTATTGGGCTCCTGACACTCATTGATGACGTGCTGATCGTGTCTTTCAAGGAGTTATGAACATGAAATGTCCTGTTTGCGGCGCGGCGGAACTAATCCATGACACCCGCGACCTACCCTATACTTACAAGGGTGAAACTACCGTCATTGCGGCGGTGACGGGCGACTTCTGCCTGGTCTGCGCCGAGACGGTCTTGGACGCGGCGGAATCGAACCGCGTCATGCGTGAAATGCGCGCCTTCTCAAAGCAGGTGAACGCGGCCATCGTTGATCCGGGTTTCATCACGAGAGTGCGCAAGAAACTCAATCTTGACCAGCGCGAGGCTGCCGAAATCTTCGGCGGCGGCATCATGCCTTCTCGCGATATGAGAACGGCAAGACCAAGCCCCCGTTGGCCTTGGTCAAGTTGTTCAAGTTGCTTGATCGTCACCCCGACCTACTCGATGAGTTGACATCCTCCCCGGCATGAATCCGTGGGCGGGAAAAATTCGGAAATCCCGAAGGGGGAATTTTTGGCCAAACAGGGTCATTTGACGCGATTCTTGCGCGTGGGGCAAGTTATAACTTATTGATTATCAATGTATGCATAGATTGCATTGCTTACTCGAAATCAGGCGTAGGTATATGCCTATCGAGGGTTCGAATCCCTCCCTCCCGCCAGTTCGGCAGTTGGGCCAACGAATCCCGGAATTCCTCTATCGGCACGGGCTTGGCGAACAGGTGCCCCTGATGTGCGTGACAGCCGTTGCGCTCAAGAAAATCACGTTGCTGCTCCGTCTCCACTCCTTCGGCCATGACCTTGAGTCCAAGATTCTCAGCCATCCCGATGATGGTCCGGATGATCACGGCATCATTCGGATCGGTGGCAACGTCGCGCACAAAACTCTGATCGATCTTGATCTGGTTCAGGGGCAGACGTTTGAGATAGGACAGGGAGGATTGTCCGGTGCCGAAATCATCCAGAGAGAAATGAATGCCGGCGGTGCGTAGTAATTGCATTTTCTTGATGCTGTCATCGATATCATGCAACACCAGAGATTCGGTCAATTCAAGTTCGAGCCCAGGATCGAGCGGGTCGAGACCGGTTTTTTTCAGTACTTCGAGCACCTGTGCAACAAAGTCTGGCTGACGAAACTGCCGGGCGCTGATATTGATGGCAAGGTGCAAATGACGTGTCTGCGGATCGGTCTGCCATGTTTTGAGTTGTTCGCAGGCCATGTGCAGTATCCAGGCGCCGATGGGTACGATAAGGCCTGTTTCTTCGGCGAGGGGAATGAATTCCATGGGCAGAATCATGCCCCGTGCGGGATGTTGCCAGCGTAGAAAAGCCTCTGCACCCACAGCCCTCTGATCATCGACCTGTATCTGGAAGTAGAGTTCGAGTTGGCCGAGCGGCAGCGCCTGGCGCAGGTCGTCGACCAGGGCAGCGCGCATCTCCAGTTGCGCCTGCGTGGCGGGATCGAAAAAACGCAAGGCGTTATGTCCGGCAGACTTGGCCTGGTACATGGCGGTATCGGCATGCTTGAGCAGATCATACATGCCGATACCCTCACCACAGAACAGGCTGATGCCGATGCTGGATGACCCATGATATTCAGACCCTAGTAGATCGAAGGGGCGGTTGATGGCTGCGAGAATCTTCTCTCCGATATCCCTGGCGACTGCTGCTGCCTGTTGGTCATCCTCGCTCAGGTCCTCCAACATGACGATGAACTCGTCGCCACCCAGGCGGGCGACCGTGTCGATGTCGCGCACGCAGTTCTGGAGCCGTTTGCTGATCTCGATCAGCAGCAGGTCTCCCACATCGTGCCCGCGAGTATCGTTCAGTGTTTTGAAATTGTCCAGATCGATGAACAGCAGGGCTCCTCGGTGCTGGCTGCGCGCGCTGGACGCCATGGCCTGCAGCAGACGTTCACGCAACAAACTTCGGTTGGGCAGGTTGGTGAGCGGATCATGGAAGGCAAGTTGATGTATTTTGTCGTCCGCCGCCTTGCGTATCGAAATATCGGAAAATGCCCCGACATAGTGGGTCACTTGCCCCTCTTCATTGGTAACGGCGGTGATCGTTAGCCATTCCGGGTAAGCCTCACCATTCTTGCGCCGGTTCCAGAGTTCTCCCTGCCAGTATTTGTCGCGAACGAGAGTCTCCCATAAATTGCGGTAAAAGACATCATCCTGTCGCCCGGATTTGAGTATGGCGGGCGTCCGGCCTATCGCCTCGGCGGCACTATAACCTGTCAGGTTCGTGAAGGCGCGGTTAACCCGGAGGATGCGGCTGTTCCGATCGGTGATCACGATACCCTCCTGCGTCTCGAAGGCTGTGGCTGCAATTCGCAGGTCCTGTTCGATGCGCTTGCGCTCGCTTTCCCGGTCAAAGTTGTCCAGCGCAAACGAGATGTCCCGTGACATTTCGCTCAACAGTCCAATCATTTCATCGTCAAATGCATCCGGATAGGCGTGGTAAACGGAAAGTAGGGCAAAAGGCTTTCCCGCTCGCGAAATCGGGAAAACACCGCTTGATCCGAAGCCGTGGCGCGAAGCCCACTCGCGTCTCGATGCCTCGATTTCATCGCTTTCGAAACGATGGGTGATCACGTTGCGATTCTCGCGGAATGCCGCATTGGTTCTTTCGCACTCTCCGGCCATGCCTCCGCTCGAGGAAATCAGGAGACAGTCCAGGTGCCGGGGTTCCCCACAATTCGCGACGGGTTCGATCAGGCCCTTGTCCTCATTCAACCGCCCGATCCAGGCCATCTTCATGCCGCCAAAATCCACCGACATCCTGCACACCAGCGGAAACAGGGAGGTTTCATCATCCATTCGCACGATGGCCTGATTGATCTCGCTGAGCGCCTTGTAGAGTTTCGTCAGGCGTTCGTTGCGGGCCTCCAGTATCATGCGTTCGATGATGTCTGCATACAATCTCCTCGAGTTTTCCTTCAGACGAAAGAATGAATAAATGGCGTAGGAAAGTAGCCAGAGTGCCGACAGGAAAAGAAGAAACCGATAATAGTTGGCGATCTTCAGGGCGTGGTCGAAAGACTGCTCATAGGTGGTGGTCAGATTTTCATCGAGCAGATGGGTTTCTCCCGAGGTGATTTTCGGGATGAGACTGTCGAGTTCTTTTTCATATTCGAGAATGTAGGTTGCATGCTGGAGGGCATGCTCCATGATCCTGCGCAATTCAGGGGGGTAGGATGCTGCCTCCAGGCGCTTGATCTCGGACGCCACTGCGTCACCACCGTCTGCGCCTGCGTGGACCATGAGTACATCCCGCAGCAAGGTCTGCAGGTCTTCTTTAAGCCCGGAGGGAGCAAGGCGAACCGCTTCCTCTATGGTTCTGGGGAAATAAGACAGCGAATTGTTAAGAATGGCATTGTGCGATTTGAATCGCTCGATCAATGCCTCCTTGCGGGTCATGGCCTGTTCCCATTGGCGAACTGCCTGCCTGATCCGTTGATCCTCCTGCTGGAAGAGTTTGTTTTTTTTCAGATCATTCCGGCGTAACTTGAGGTTGTTTTCCGCAGCGACGAGTCCATCGTAATTGTTCAGAAGCCGGTATCGGAGTTTTATGACCTGCTCGTCGATTTGTGAATCCAGGGTGGAAATTTCGTCGAGGTCCTCCAGGGTCCGCTGGTGCTGAAAAGGATCGATCACCCTTGCATTGAGGAACAGAAAAACCAGGAAGACGGTGCTTGCGAACACGATCGAAGCCTGCCTTGGGCTGAATCGTCCCGGTTTCATAAGGGCTTGCCACCATATTCACCGGTCAGGGTTTTCAGAAAAGCGACGATTTCTGAAATATCTTCGGTGGGCAAATCGACTCCCAGTTGATGTTCTCCCATGATCCTGACGACCTGTTCGAGGGTTGGTACGGAACCATCGTGCAGATAGGGGGCGGTGAGCGCGATATTGCGCAGGCCGGGCACCTTGAACACATGCATGTCCTCGAGGTTTCTGGTAATGGCATACCGACCCATGTCGGCTTCGGTAAGCGGCCTGTTTTCCCTGAAATAGGGGCGCATGATGCCAAGTTTCTCGTAAAGGTTTCCGCCGATGTTGCTTCCCTGATGACAGGAAATGCAGCCGTAACCTTTGAAGAGTTGATATCCGGCAAACTCTTTGGGGGTGATCGCCTTCGTGTCTCCCCTCAGGAATTTGTCGAAACGGGAATTTGGGGTGATGAGGGAACGTTCGAATGTGGCAATGGCGTCCCTGATATTTTCCGCTGTGATTCCGTCCGGGTAAATGCTGGCGAATTTGATCGCGTAGGACGGATCCTTTTGAAGTTTGGAGATGACTTCGGTCCAGTTGGACCCCATTTCCACCGGGTTGTTGACCGGGCCGTCGACCTGCTGTTCCAGGGTTGCTGCGCGACCATTCCAGAACTGGCGGAAATTAGACCCACTGTTGTAAACCGTCGGGGCATTGATGTTCCCGAGTTGACCATAAATTCCCTGTGAATATTTCTTTGCGTCGACCCCACCATGATCCAGTTGATGACAACTTGCACAGGCAATCGTGTTGTCATGGGACAGTTTGAGTTCATTGAACAGTTTTTTGCCAAGCGCGACCTTTCCCTGATCGAGGTCGGGTGGTTCGAGAGGCAGTGGGGTGATCGGTTCCCTCGAGTTCGTGAGAACCGAGTAGTGAGGGGAGGGCGGTACGGAAGGTAATTTTGATGGCCAAAATTCCCATGCGTAAAGACAAGTGAGGAGCACGGCACCAAGTACTACCTTGATCCACAGGGGAGAAGTCGGGGGTGAGATATCCATGTGTCCCATCGTTACTCGGAACCTTCGGATGGCAAGGGTGGTTTCACCCCGCTCATCGAGGCGCGGAAGCCTGCTGATGGTTCTGCCGGGTGTGGCGTACCAGGGCTGGGGTCAGGAATCCTGGGTGCAGAAGCCGTGCCAGACGGGTGCATAAGGCGCCAGCGGGATCGGTGTTCCGTGTCCGGCCAAAGGCAAGGGCGAGACGGGACGAGGAATCTGTCGTCACCCAGAACCCCGCAACCAGATAGGCGAGACCCAATCCGATGATCAACAGGCGTTTCCCTGACACGCGACCGTTCTCCCGAAACAAATTAGGCCGATTATATCAGCCCCGTCCCTGAAGCGAACTTTTTGAATTCTTTATCCAACCATTCCAAGAAAAGGTGATAATCACCATTGATTGAGGACGCTCTGTCCTGATGTTTTGATCAGGAGGGGGATGTTACAGTAGCCGGTAGCACGGAACGATCCAACGGCTGTCACTGAACAGGAGGAATAATGAACATGAACCCGATCACGTCCTTCCTGGTTTCCGTCCTGATTCTCATGGGCCTTGTCATTGGTCGGTGGGAAAGCCCCTATCTTGCGCTGGTTTTTTTTGGCGCCGCAGTCGTCACTGCGTTGTCACTGAAGATGGCCAATACCTGGCAAAAGTTTGTCATCCTGAGGATGGGAAAGTTACAAAGCGTCAAGGGGCCGGGCCTGTTCGCCATTATTCCGATCCTGGACAATGTGGTTGCGGTGATCGACGAACGGATTCAGACCACAGCCTTCAATGCCGAGCAGGCACTCACCAGGGATACCGTCCCGGTCAATGTCGATGCGATCATTTTCTGGCATGTGCACGATGCCGAAAAAGCCGCGCTGGCCATCACCAATTATCGTGAGGCCATCGACCGGGTTGCCCAAACCTCGCTGCGCGAGATGATCGGTTCTTCGATGTTGACGGCACTGTTGTCCGACCGCAAGGAAGCCGACGAGCAATTGAAAGAAGAGATCGGCAAAAAAACCGCCTTATGGGGTATATCGGTAAGTTCGGTGGAAATTCGCGACGTGGCCATTCCAGTAGCTCTTCAGGATGCCATGTCCCGTCAGGCACAGGCGGAGCGCGAGAAGCAGGCGCGCGTGATTCTTGGATCGGCCGAAGCCGCAATAGCGGGAAAGTTTGTCGAGGCCGCAGATATTTACGCGGGACATCCCGGTGCACTTCAACTTCGGGCCATGAATATCATTTACGAGACCACGAAGGAACGGGGAGTCACGATCCTGATCCCGAGTTCGATGGTCGACAGCCTGAATCCTTCTGCGGCGGCACAAGTGCTTGCATCCGTGGGCAAGGGAACACCCGTGGGGGGCGATTCGTGAATCCGGAGGGGGAGATATGGCCAAGTGGCTTGTCATTGTCGGCATCATCTTCATCCTGGTCGGCGTAACCTGGCCTTGGCTGTCCAGACTGGGCATGGGTTCCCTTCCGGGCGACATCCATATCGAGCGTAAAGGAATCAGTTTTTACTTTCCGGTCACTACCAGCATCATCGTTTCTCTGGTCTTGTCGCTGGTTTTCTGGATCTTCAGAAAATGAATCTGGATTATGAGGAAAAATGGCCAACGGTTTTATCCAAAAGCCATTTTTTTGGTGCCCGGAGCCGGAATCGAACCGGCACAGCCGCAATGGCCGAGGGATTTTAAGTCCCTTGTGTCTACCAGTTCCACCATCCGGGCGACTGCGTATTCTAACAGATTGCGGTAGGGAACCTGCGTGTGGCTGCAGCACCGGATGGCGTGACGGCGGCGGCAGGCGCAGAGGGATTTTTTTCATGGATCGTCGTGGCCAGGCATGGGAGGCCGAGGCAAGAGCAGGGTTCGGACCGTGAACTCGGCTACAATGCACAGGAGGGGATGATCGTGTTTCGCCGGTTCTCTCTGTCATCTATGGAGGTCATTAATGAGTCTGAATCCGGTTTCTCCCCATCTTTCCCGGCTGGTATTGGGGATGGGCTGTTTCTGGGGGGCAGAAAAGCGTCTGGCTGCGCTTCCGGGCGTGGTCCGGACCGAGGTGGGATACGCGGGGGGAGAAACCGCAAACCCCACCTATCAAACGGTGCTGAAGGAAGCCAGAGAAGGAATGAATCAGGTCCATGCCGAGGTGGTGGAAGTGGATTACGATCCCCGGCTCATTTCCACTCGACAGATTCTGATCGCCTTCTTTGAGAATCATGACCCGACTCAGGGAAATCGGCAGGGGAATGATGTGGGTCCCAACTACCGGAGCGTCATTTTTTATACCCATCCCGATCAGCGAAATGAAGCGTTATCCGTGATGACGACCTATCAGTCTGCCCTGACTGCTGCAGGATATCCGGCCATGACAACCGAATTGGCCCCTTTAGGGCGTTTTTACCGGGCAGAGGAATACCATCAACGCTATCTTCAGAAACACCCTGAGGGTTATTGTGGGTTGGGTGGAACCGGGGTGTTTTTCCCCGGACAGCCACCGGAGCAGTCACAAAGTCACCCGGTTTCCCCTCTTGAGGGAAAAACACTGGCGGCGACGCAATTGGTCGTCTTTGAAAGGTTGGATTGCGATCACTGTCGACAGTTCGAGGCTCAGGTACTGAAACACTGGAAATCCGCCGTTCCGGTGACGCGTACGCTGTCCGTTCAGGCCCCGGCGGGCTGGCACCTCAAAAGTGCCGTGTGGGCCAGTCCCACCAGCGTATTGTTTCGGGATGGTCAGGAAATCAGCCGGTTCACGGGGTTCAATGGGGATCAGCACGCATTCTGGAATTGGTTGGGCCATTTGACATTGACCCCGGAGCAACAGGGCATTGCCTTTGAAGGGGGAACAGAACCTGCATTCACGGGATCCCTCCTTGATAACCCTGCCCCGGGTACCTATGTGGACCCCCTCACCGGTCAACCCTTGTTCCGGAGCGATGCCAAGTTTGTCAGCCATACCGGATGGCCCAGCTTCTTTGACCCGGTGCCCGGTGCCCTGATCCTGCGCGAGGATGACAGCCACGGCATGCATCGTATCGAGGTATTGAGTGCCAGTTCCGGAATTCACCTCGGGCATGTTTTCGATGACGGTCCTCCTCCCACAGGCAAGCGCTACTGCATCAACAGTGCAGTACTACGTTTCATTCCTGATTCGTCATTCAGTTGACGCAAGAAGGACGCCGGTCATGCTGATAGACGCCATTTCGATCTGGCGGACAGGGAAAGAAACTTGATCCGTGGGCTGAAACGAGCCCAGAACGGGGAGCAGGGGTAAAAAGTGTTCCGGGGTGGGGACGGCCAGGTGGCCTTCTGCTGGCCACCGATTCCACGCGAGTAAAGATTTATGATCATGTGTCCGAATGCGCTCCACGACCCAGTCATCAAAACTTTCGGCCCAGGAGTGAGGGGGAGACATTTCTTCCCACATTGCGGCCCCAAGATGATGAACGATATTGCCGCTTCCCAGCAGAAGAACGCCTTCCTGGCGCAAGGGGGCCAATCGTTTGCCCAGATCGTAATGAAAGTCGGGGGATTGACCCAGATCGAGCGCCACTTGAATGACGGGAATATCTGCGTCTGGATACAGGTGCAAGAGAAGAGACCAGGCTCCATGGTCCAATCCCCATTCGTGATCCGTGTGGACCGTCCAGGGAGATAAAAGTGTGCGGACACGGTTGGCCAGTTGCGGACTGCCCGGACAGGGATATTGGATCTGGTAGAGGGCACGCGGGAAACCGCCAAAGTCATGAATCGTGCGGGGCCGGTCCATGGCCGTGACGGCACACTGTTTGAGGCCCCAGTGGGCGGAAAATACCACGATTCCCTGCGGGCGGGGTAATTGATTGCCCAAGGCGCGCCACTGATCGGTAATGGAGTCGTGACCCAAGGCATGCATGGGATTGCCGTGACCAAGAAAGAGAGCAGGATGTGGTAATTCAGCGATTGGCATGAGGTATCACCCGCGAAAATAGTCTGGAACGAAACTTCGAGTTGCATAACTTCCTTAACTGTATATAATTACAGTTACTTGCTTCGAACAGGGTGCCGCCCCATGCAGGAACTTACATTACGTCAACAGGAAATCCTTCTCTGGATACGCCAGTATATGGTGGATCACGGCATTCCGCCAACCCGTCTTGCACTCTGTGCTGCCATGGGGTTTCGTTCACCCAATGCGGCGGAAACGCATTTGCGGGCGCTGGAGCGCAAGGGGGCGATCGAACTGGTGCAGGGGGTTTCACGGGGGATCCGGTTGGTCGAAGACCCCAAGGAAGCCAGTGGGTTGCCACTGATCGGCAAGGTGGCAGCAGGACAGCCCATACTGGCTGTGGCGCACATCGAATCCTATGAGCCAGTCGCCCCGGGGCTATTTCAGCCCGTAGCGCATTACCTGCTGCGGGTTCAAGGCGAAAGCATGCGCAATGCGGGTATTCTGGAAGGGGATCTGGTCGCGGTCCATCACACCCTCATCGTACAGAATGGACAGATCGTGGTGGCACGATTGGAGGATGAAGTGACGATCAAAAGATTTTATCGGCAGGGTGAACGAGTGGAATTGCGCCCGGAAAACCCCGACTTTCCGGTCATTGAAGTGAACCTGAAAAAACAAGCCCTGCATATCGAGGGCGTGATGGTTGGGTTGATTCGCAACTGAAGCATACCGTTGATCGAGGAGAGAAGTCATCATGTGGACCGTGCTGGAAAACTTTGGATACCGGGTGAAACATGAACCCCGTGCAGAAACTCGGGCAGGGGAAGGGCATAGGAGGTTCCTGGAGAAATCGGGGGGGTTACACCTGTTGCCCACGACGGGCAGTGTAACGGAACTGGAATCCTGTGTTTCCTTGATACAACAGTGCCTGGCGCGGCATCAATGGGTTTTTTTGGTGGACTCGCCCTTCGAGGAAGAGGTTCTGTTGCGTTTCTACCCTATGTTGTCGGACCGGCGCGTGGTCAATGTTCCGGTCAAGTCTCATGAGGCCAAACACTGGGCCTTGCTACAGGCGCTGAACCATCCTTTGGCGGGTGCCCTTTTGTTCTGGCATTCCTCCCTGGATTCCTACGAAGAACAGAAGTTGGACAGATTGGCGCAGAGAACACAGTGTTTTTGTGGACAATTCGTTTCCGATGCTCTGCCGCGGGCCTTACCCGCCCTGCCTTCGATGGGGTACTTCCCCTCTCTGAGAGGGCCGATCCAGTCGCTGACGCGTCAAAAATATCTGTGAGTTTTCTCTGGATGAAGGACCCCTTGCTCCAACTCCTGATCGTCCTCGGGGTTTTGATGGGGTTTCTTCATCCCGATGCCTGGGCAGAGGCGGTGCACCGCATTCACCTTCCGACTCTGGAGGTTCTGGGTGGACTGATGCTTCTGACGCAAGGAATTGAGCAGAGCAGGATTTTGCCAAGGTTGGGGCGACATCTGCTGGACCGAGTTCACAGCGAACGATCCCTGGCACGATGGTTGACCTGGGCCTCCATCATCCTTTCCACTTTTTTGACCAACGATATTGCACTGTTCGTCGTGGTTCCGCTCACCTTGGCGTTGCGACAACTGGCCCCGGTCTCCTGGCGTCGGTTGATCGTCTTCGAGGCATTGGGGGTGAATGTGGGCTCCCTTCTCTCCCCCATCGGGAACCCCCAGAATATCTATCTCTGGCAATTGAGCCACTCATCCTTCCTGGGGTTCATTGAAATGATGGCTCCCTGGGGACTGGTTCTCCTGGCGGGACTGGCACTGCTGGTGGAGTTGGGCAGTTCCCGACGCCCCATCGTACTTCATCTTGAGGACAACACCATCCCGGTGTTACGGGGGGTTTTCTGGGTTAGCCTGGGGCTTTACCTCCCTTTTCTGGGCTTGGTGGAAACCGGACATCCTGCCTGGGCGTTGGTACTGGCGCTCGGATTGGGGGTTTTTCGTCCGCTCCTGTTGCGTTTTCTCGACTGGGGTTTATTGGTGACATTCACGTTATTTTTCGTCGATGTCGGGCTCCTGAGTTCCTTTTTCAATCCGCATCGGTTGCCGGGCTTGGGGCAGGGGTCTTCTCATATTGCCCTGTTTTTATGGGGAATCATCTTGTCTCAAGGGATGAGTAATGTGCCTGCAACCCTCTTTATGGCCCCGGAGACAGACTCCCTCAAAACCCTGGCCTATGGGGTTAATGCGGGAGGGTTCGGACTGTTTGTCGGTTCGATGGCCAATCTGATCGCTTTGCGAATGGCTGGGGATCGTCAAATCTGGCGCGAGTTTCATGCCCTGTCTTTCCCCTTTCTCCTGTTTGCGGCGGCGACGGGCGTTCTGTTCCTGTAACGAGTCATAAGGGTGAGGCGGTCGGTGTCCTCATTCGTGTTCGTCCACGCCCAAAAATTTTACCCAGATCTCGAAGGTCAGGATTCTTCCCGCATACTCGGCAGTGGCTGCCGGGAAATGCGCCGCATGAACCGCCGCCAGTGCCGCCTTGTCCAGAATCCGGTTCCCGCTCGAGGTCAGCACGCCAGCCCCCGATACCAGACCGTCCTTGTAATCAAAGGTCACCTTGGTCTGCCCGGACAGATGGGCAGCCCGCGCCGCCATGGGGAAGACGACAGCTCCTTGTACCGCTGAACGTATCTGGTCGGCAAAAGTGAGGGAAATGTCGGCAGGGCGCAAATGCTGAGGCGGTGCCGGGGCAGCCTCGGCCACTTTCTGGGGCGGTGTCGGAGTCACCGGCGCCGGAGTCACGGGTGCCGGCGCAACCGGGGGCGGCGCAGGGGCGGGAGTGGGCACAGGAACCGGCGTGGGTTCCTGGTGCGCCACCGTGCGGTGGACTTCCGGCCTGCGGGGCGGTGGCTTGGGCGTGGGGGGCGGGGGCACCGTCTTGGGCGCCTCCGGGGCCTGGGTCAGTTGAATCATGGTGACCAAGGGCTTTTCCACCTTCTCGACCTCGCGCCTGAGGCCGTAAAAAAAAGCCAGTATCATCAGTCCTTCGAGAAGGGATGCCAGGATGAATGCACGCAGAAGACTCATTACCGGTGCTCCATCTGGCGTGCAGCCAGACCGATCTGGGTGACTCCGGCCTGCCGACAGGCATCCATCACCTTCATCATGGACTGGAGCGAAGTGGTCTTCTCACCCGCAATGGTCACCACCACCTTGTCCGGATCTCCCTGTGCCTTGAGGCGCATCGTCAGCGCTTCGGCCGTCAACTTCTGACCGTCCACGCTGATATCCCCCTCGTCATCCACGCTCACCAGCACCTTGGGCGGCTCCAGAGCCGTCGTCGTGGAACTCCTGGGCATTTTGGATGCTACACCGGTGGAGGGAATCATGTG
>NZ_DAHVHV010000024.1:0-32668 GCF_027317285.1 Ferrovum sp.
AAACGCTGCAGGAATTGCTGGCTCTGATTCCGACGACCAAAGTGATCGTATTGACGGGAAATACGGATCGGGAAAATGCCGTCCGGGCAGTGGCGCTGGGCGCCTATGACTTTTGTCAAAAACCCTTCGAGCCCCAGGTGCTGGCACTCATTCTGGAGCGTGCCCTCGCCCTGCATCGCCTGGAAGCAGAAAATTCCTCCCTGAAAACCCTGCAGACGCCCACCCCGTTGCAGGGGATATTGACGCACGATCCGGTGATGCAGCAGTTGTGCAAGACCGTAAAACGGGTAGCCACTTCGGAAGTCACGGTCCTGGTTCATGGAGAAAGCGGGACCGGCAAGGAACTCTTTGCGCGCGCCACCCACCACCTGAGTCCCCGCGCCGAACAGCGTCTGGTGGCCATCAATTGCGCCGCCATCCCGGAAAACCTGTTGGAAAGCGAACTGTTCGGGTATGAAAAAGGGGCGTTTACCGGCGCTACCAAACAGACGATCGGGCGCATCGAATATGCCCAGGGAGGCACCCTCTTTCTGGATGAAATAGGCGATCTCCCCCTGTCCCTGCAGGCAAAATTGCTTCGCTTCCTCCAGGAACGGGTGATCGAACGGCTCGGTGGAAGGGCCGGGATCCCGGTGGATGTGCGCGTGGTCTGCGCTACCCACCAGAATCTTGCCGAATTGATCAAACAGGGACGTTTTCGGGAGGATCTGTATTACCGGTTGAGCGAAATCGTGCTCAAGGTGCCGCCCCTGCGGATGCGCTCCGGGGATGTGGCTCTTCTGGCCAATGCCTTCCTCGAAAAATATGCGTCCAGTCAGGGACGATCGCTGCGCGGGTTCAGGCCTGAGGCGATGGCCACCCTGACGCATTACCCCTGGCCGGGCAACGTGCGGGAACTGGAAAACGTGATCAAGCGGGTCAGCGTCATGGCGGAAGGACCTTATGTCAGCACGCTGGATCTGGGTTTGGACGTACCGGCAGAGGACGGGGCGATGGCCACGCTCCCGTTGAATTTGCGGCAGGTTCGGGAAGAGGCTGAGCGCAAGGCCATTCTCGACGCCCTCGCCCAGAGCGATGGAAACATCGTCCAGGCCGCAGAACTCCTGGGCATTTCCCGCCCTACCCTGTACGGGTTGATGCGTCAGTACCGGCTTCGCTGAGGGGGGGCAAGGGCAGGGGGAAGGACAGGCGAAAAAGCGTTCCCTTGCCCACGGTACTGGAGACCGTGACACTCCCCCCCAACTCCTCCACGTACGTGCGACATTCGTAGGCGCCGATGCCCATGCCGGAGGTCTTGGTGGAATCGAAGGGACGAAACAGCCGTTCCTTGATGAAGTCTTCCTCCATTCCCTTGCCACTGTCCCGGATTTCGAGGATGGCTTCGGTTGGCGTGGAATCCAGCAGGATTTCCACGTGACCGTCATAGGGCGTGGCTTCGCAGGCATTCTGAATGATGTGTCCGATGACCCGTTCCAGACGCTCCGGGTCGGCACGGATCCGGGCGTTTTGCCGGACGGTCAGGGAAGGGACGGGCTTGAATTTGGATTTGCTGAGCAGGGCGGCGCGGACCCGTTGATGAAGGTCGAGCGAATGCTGTTCCTGACCGGTGGAAGCCCCTCTCAGCCGGAGTAACAACTGGTTCATCTTGGTGACGGAATTATCGATGGTGAAGAGCACGTCTTCCTGAAACTCGGGATTGTTTTTGTGTTTCTCCGCGTTTTCCAGGAGCAAACTCAACTGGGCGATCAGATTTTTCAGGTCGTGCACGATGAAGGCCGACATCCGGTGAAACGATTCGAACTGGCGGGCCACCAGCAGGGCTTCGCTGGCCTGTTGCTGGGCCAGACTGTTGGCCAGTTGGTGACCCGCCGCCTTGAGCAGGTCGCTCACCTCCCAGTTGAATTCGATCTTGCTCAGGGGCTGGGCCAGCAGGATGAAGCCGATCAACTGGTTGTAGAGCATGAGGGGGACGATCAACCAGGCATCCTCTATCTCCGAAAGCCAGTCGGGAATCACCAGGTCCGGATAGGGCGGGAATCCCGGACGGTACTCATCCAGATCGATGACCCAGCGGGAACGGGACAGAAACCGGATCAGGGAAGAATCCGGCGCCAGGGGGCGGAGTGCCCTCCCTATCCCCAGGGCAGCCACGCATTCATAGGGCTTTCCGGGTTCGCTCTCCATCCACAAGGCCCCTTTCTGGCACTCCACCAGGGTTCCGAGCGCTGTGATCGCCGCCTCGTAAATTTTTCCCGGCGAATCGGAACTGAGCAGCGTGCGGGTAAACTTCATCCATTCTTCGCGATAGTCGTACTGATAACTGAAAAAATGTTTGTTGATCCAGATCTTGAACTTGGAGCGGATCTTTCCTGAAAACATCACGATCAGCAACAGCAGGGTTGCCGCAGCCAGGAAGGTGAATTGCAGGACAGGTCCCCAGTCGCCGCCCACGGAGCGCAGGTAATACCCTGCTGCAGCCATGAACAGCAGATACAGACCGGAACCCAGCAAACTGACGGAGTGGAACACCAGATGTCGGGAAACATGGATTTGTCCGGCCCATTCCCGATTCCGCAGGATGGAAATCAGGATCAGGGGGGCCGTCAGGGTGTTGATGAAGCCCCGGGTGATCCACAGCGTGCCCCGGACGTGAGAAAACAGCAGGCCTTCGGCATAGAGCAAAAAGTCGTAGACAAACAAGGTCCCCAACCCCAGACACAGAAATTTGATCCCCCAGCGGGCATGGGCGGGGGTGTTTCTGAAATACTGCTCCACCAGCGTTATGCCGAAGATGGACAGGGCGACATGCAGCACCAGATCCGACTTTGGCATCGTGTTGAGTGCATTGGCCCCGCTCCACTGGTTATAGAGGAGGGTGGCCAGAGCTGTGCCCAGCAGGATCCAGAGCAGGCGGCGGAGGGAGCCGAGCAGGGCCGGGGGAGGACTGTCGGGGGTCGTCATGGCTTTCAGAAGGAAAGCCATCCAGAAATAATCCCGGACGAATTCTGCCAGGTCGGACGGGAAGGGGATGGTGTAGCGCAACGGAAAAAGCACGAGCATCAGCGCCCAGGCACTGTTGGCCAGGCAGGCCAGGGCCAGGGCCGTGCGGATGGGGTTGGCGTTCTTGCGGCCGAGCAGGTACAGCCCCAGCAGCCCGAAAATGGTCAGGGCGCTGAGTTGGCTGGCGAGATCGATGGAGGAGATCAAGGGCGGAGGGCCACAGTCGGGGAGGGGAGGATCATGCTTTCCCCAACAGTCCGGGAAGAAACCCCCAACGGTATTCGTTGATATGGTAGAGGGTTCGGATTTCATCGGTCCAGCGCGTGTGCCACTCCAGGACCTTGCCGTAGAATTCTATCCGGTCCAGAGCGTTTTCTTCAAAGAGGTGCTGGAAGGATTCCTGGCGCATCAGGAAGGCGGGCGAGGTCCCATGGCTGGCTTGCTCGTTATAGGCGGTCTTGAGGATGATGAGCGAGGATTCGTCCGCGATGCAGAGATCCATGGCCGTGACGACGTCACCGAACCAGTAGCGATAGACCCTTCCCTTGCCGCGGGCACAAAAACTTTCGAGAACCCGGGTATAAAACCGTCCCTGCGCGTTGTCCCGGTGAATGGCCGTACCCTGATCGTTTTTCCAGCCAGAACTTTCAAGTTGTCCAAAATCCCTGACGGCCTGGTCCATGTCCTGTGCCCGGGTCAGGATTTCCAGGCGGGGTTCCAGTCCCAGTTTGGTCAGCGCATTGCGCTGTTTTTTCATGTTGGCGCGCAGGTTCTTGCCGCGCGCCTGCCAGTAGGCCTCAAAGGGACCTTGCAGGGTGACGCGTGCCGTCTGGATATAGTCCAGGGTTTTGAGGGTGCGCGAAGCAGGGGGGCGGGGAAAAAGATCCGGGTCCTGCTGGGTGATTCCCAATACCGCAGGGAAACCGGGAAGCGATCGAAGCAAGGGGGGAAGCACGGCCTGCCAGGTGAGTGACGGATGGCTTACCCAGGATCCGAGCGGGCATTGAGACGGCTGAAAGGTCTCCCAACCCCGGCGGCCGGTAGGACGCAGCAGCGCCATGGCGCTGGGGGTCGAGCCGCCAAGCACGGCTAGCCGTTCCTTTCCGGTGCCAAACAATTCCAGCGCCGGCGCAAGAAAGGCGGGATCCAGCAAGGCAGAATTCCTGCCTTGCTGGTTCAGATGTTGCCAGGCGTCCTGGAACTCGCTGAAGCGGGCGGCAGGGTAGAGGGTCCAGGGGGTCATGGGGCGCGTTGATCCGGGGGAGGTGGAAGGGAGCCGGTGCCGGCAAGGGTGGCGGACAGTACCTGGATCATCCAGTCCAGTTCATGCTTTTTCAGGCTCTGATGACAGGGAAACTGAAAAATGCGGCGCGAATAGTCTTCGCTGACGGGGCAGGTCCCCTTGTCCATCCCGTCCCACAGGAACTCGCCAAAGCGTATGACCGGGACTCCGGCAAACTTGAGTTTGCCAAACACGGCCATGGGCTGGTCCATCACCAGCGGAAAGACATGGGGGACGACCCCGGCGGGCAGATGGGGAAACAGGGGGCGACAGCCGGGAAGGGGGAGAGTGGCCTCCAGAAGGGTCTGATAGTTTTCCCGTCTTTTTTCGGCGATGAAGGAAAGGGCGGATTTTTCAGTGACCCAGCGTGCCCAGCGGGAGCCCGAGATGGTGGTGCGGTCGGGATCGAAGCCCGAATGAAAGGGGGCGGGGACGAAATCTTCCGGGCGGGGCGGATCCTCTGCGCGTTCCGGAGAAGGCACGGACGAACCGGAACGTAGTCCCCGGACCACTGCATCCTTGAAGCGAAAAGCCTTTTTGAGCCAGGGGTTGAAGGATCCGAGACGGCCGTAGCGGGAGGCATATTCCAGCGTATTGACCACCGCCTTCAATTCTTCGGACAGGCTGGGGGCACGGGTTTCAATGGTGTTCAGGGGATGCCGGAAAGAAACCAGGCAGCCGCCTTCGTTGAGCGGAAAAAATTTCCAGTTGCTGCCGATGGCGTAGTCGCCCTGGGTTCCCACCGGGCATCCCTCCGTTTCGCCGAAGAAAGCATGGGCGCAATCCTCGATGAGGATCAGGTCATGGGCATCGCACCAGGCGCGGACGGCTTTCAGGGGTTGCAGAAAACCAAAGAAATGGGGCACCAGGACGACCCGGGTGGCGGGGGTGAGACGCCGGGCCATGTCCTCCAGATCCACGGTGGTGTCGGCGTGAATCCGGTAGAAAACCGGAAGGCCTCCTTCGGCCAGGATGGGTTCGATCATGGCGCCGCAATGGTAGGCGGGGACAAGCACTTCATGACGCCCCGACAGACCGATATGGCGCAGGGCCAGGGCAATGGCCAGGCTGCCCCGGTTGACCGTGCGCTGGTAAGGCGCGTCCCGCAAACTGGGCGGGGAAGACGTTCCACCCGAAGCCCCGGTCAAGGCGGCGGACTCGAAGACGGGTTGCTTGGGGATATGCTCTGGCGGTGTGAAGGTCATTCGGTCTGGATGGGAACTGTGGTCGTATGCCCTGAGAACGAACGGCGGCTTATTCCATAGCGGAAATTTCCGACATTCAACCCGGTCGATTGTACCAGTTTTGAAGAGGGGCCAGAAACTCTGGCCCCTCTGATGTGCCCTTCCCTGTGCGGGCCAAAGAGAGCGTGATTAGGCGGTGGCGCCTCGAGGTCCGGAAACGGCCTGTCCGGTGAGCCTGAATTTGCGCATGCCCAACCCCAGACCCAGAGCGCCAATGCCCACGAGAAGGAGGCTGCCGGGTTCGGGAACATTGATGGTGGCTGGCGGGGCGGAAAAGGCACCGGTGTATCCCAGGGCGCCTGCATTATCGATGAAGGTCAATCCCACGGAAGCAGGAGAAGAAGAGTACTTGCCCTGGGCATCGGCCACGGTTCCAAGAATGATGACGCCAAGTTCGGAGATGTTGCCCAGCGAGACGCTCGAGAGGACTTGATCGCTGGTGGCGTAAAAGTTGAAGGTATCACTGTTCACCGGGGAGGTGACGCTGGCAAAGGGCGTTCCTAGCGACAGGGGGCTGGATGTGCCGTTCTGCGGGATTTGCAGGGTGTAGGTTCCATTGGTCGCCGGGTTGACGATGTAGCCCTGGGTTCCTGCGGGAAGCAGGCCATTCAAGTCATTGGGGGCCCCAAAGGTGTTCGTGGGCGTGGCACTGATGGTGAAAGGGTTTTGTACGGTGACGCTGGTGGCCGTGTTGATGCCTGCGCCGAGGACCCCGGGCAGATAGGTGACCCCGCCTGAGGTGAATTGGGTGACGGCGTTACCATTGAAAGAGAAACTGCCGTTGAGTGGGATTGGATTGGCCAGCGCGGACAGGGGGGCGATGGAAAGGGCGTACAGTGCCAGAGAGGCAAACCGTTTCTTTGATGTCATGGGGACTCCTTGAAAAATGGGGTTGAAAAGCACTCATGGTTGAGTGTCAATAAAAATAAGCAATTTACGCGCCAATTTATTTTATTCGTTGGAATACAGTAAGATTGTAATTTTACCCATTTTTTAATGTTGCCAATGTGTAAAAAATACCGACACTATTTGTTTGATATGAAACAAAATGAAATCCATTATAAAAACAGTCGGTTTTTTATAATGTGAAAAAAAGTAAAAGTAAATTTGCCGAAGTGAAACTATTTGAAAAAATGTAAATTATCTGTACATTCAGGTTCGGCCATACGGATCAAATGGTAGATACCTGGATATCTGTCGGTGCAATCAAGGGGGTCTCCCATGAGCCAAGTAGCAGGTTATCCTCAATGGTCACAGTCGGGCGGTACGCTTGCCTGCTGATTTTCTGAACGAGAAGGAGCGCGACCAGGAGACGCAACATCGTGACAATGCAATCGTCGGATCCGGCTTGTGACCCCTGCACAGCGACATCGGAGGGAGGATTGTGGGATACTGAGCAGACGTCAATGGTGTATCAAGAACCCTTTGCGCTGGTCAGGCGCTACCCGTAACTGGGAGTCGGTAGGTGCCGTCCAACTGAACCCTGAACGACCTGTTTGGTTGACGGTTTGAAGATGGTCGACGCGACATCTGTCCTGACGAACGCCGCAATGGCGAGTTGAGATGGATAAGCGCGGCAAAAAGTTTGAGGAAAAACGAAAGGCAGGGGTATGACGACACACAATGCCGCTCTCGCTTGGCTCCGTATCGCCCTCGCCAGTCCGACCGTCGATTTCCGCGACGGTCAGTGGGAATCCATAGACCAACTGGTGAATCAGCGTGGGCGCGTACTTTGCGTGCAGCGCACCGGATGGGGCAAGAGCATGGTCTATTTTGTGTCGGCCAAACTGGTGCGAGAACAGGGGGCCGGGCCGACGCTGATTATTTCTCCTCTGTTGGCCCTGATGCGCAACCAGATCGAGGCGGCCGATCGCCTGAAACTGCGCGCCGAAACCATCAACTCGACCAACTCCGATGATTGGCAGGTCGTGCGCAAGCGGCTATTGAACGATGAAGTTGACTTGCTGCTGATCTCCCCGGAGCGTTTGGCCAATGATGATTTCGTGACCAATACATTGTTGCCCATCGCGGCGCGCATTGGTCTGTTGGTGATTGACGAGGCGCATTGTATTTCGGATTGGGGGCATGACTTCCGCCCGGACTATCGGCGCATCGGTCAGATACTCCGTCTGCTGCCACGGAATATTGCGGTACTGGCAACCACTGCCACAGCGAATCATCGCGTCGAGGCGGATGTGGGCGAGCAACTCGGTGGCGATGTATTGGTTCAGCGCGGCCCGCTGGTGCGCGAAAGCTTGGCGTTGCAGGTGATGCGGTTGCGCAATCCCGCCGAGCGTTTGGCTTGGATGGCCGATCAAATTCCGTCGCTACCAGGCAGTGGCATTGTTTATACGCTGACAACCCGGGATGCCGACCGGGTTGCCCAATGGCTGCGGGAAAATGATATTGAGGCGCATGCCTACCATGCGGGCAAGACGGACCAGGAGCGTCAGGCTCTCGAAGTTGCGTTGTTGGGAAACCGGATCAAGTGTCTGGTGGCAACCACGGCGTTGGGTATGGGTTACGACAAGCCCGATCTGGGTTTTGTCATCCACTACCAGACGCCGGGTTCGGTGGTGTTCTATTACCAGCAGGTTGGGCGGGCGGGGCGTGCCATCGATGAAGCCTTCGGCGTGCTGCTGTCGGGTGACGAGGAAGACGATATCAATGCTTATTTCCGCGACTCGGCTTTTCCGCCGGAGTGGCAGATCGAGCGGATACTGACGGCTTTGGAAGAATGCGAAACCGATGGCATGACGGTGCGGGAACTGGAGCGTGTAGCCAACCTTCGCCAGTCGCAGATCGAAAGGGTATTGAAACTGTTGGTGGTGGAGGATGCCGCACCGGTAGTGAAGATCGAATCCAAATGGAGTAGAACCGCGCAGCCCTTTCGCCTGAACCGGGAGCGTATCGAGCATTTGACCCGGCAGCGCGAGTTGGAATGGGCCGAGATGCAGGCCTACATCGGGGGGCAGCAGTGCCTGATGCAGTTCCTGGCGGCAGTGCTGGATGATCCACTGGCGCAACCTTGCGGCAAGTGTGCGGTCTGCCGGGGCGCTCCCGTGGTGTCTCCCGCAATTTCCGATGCACGGCTGATCAAGGCGCAGCGTTTCGTTCGGCAAAGTGAGATGTTGCTGGAATTAAAGAAGCAATGGGATGTTTCTGCGCTGCCCACCTATGCCGCACAGTTTTCCTGTACCAAGGCAAACATCCCACAGAATCTTCGTGGCGAACCGGGGCGCATTCTTTCCCGCTGGGGCGAGCCGGTATGGGGCGAGATGGTTGCGCAGGGCAAGTCCGAGGGGCGCTTTGTGGATGATCTGGTGACCGCCTCGGCGGAGTTGATTCAAACGCGCTGGACGATGGAATCGCCACCGGTATGGATAACCTGCATCCCTTCAACGCGTCACCCTGAACTGGTGTCTGATTTTGCCATACGTTTGGCAGCCGCACTGGGGATTCCATTTCGCCCGGTATTGCTCAAGGCTCGCCATACCGAGGAGCAGAAGGGCATGGAGAATCGCTACCACCAGTGTCACAACCTGGACGGGGCATTCGCGGTTGATGCTTCGGGGGCGGAATTTACCAAGCCAGTGTTGCTGGTGGACGATGTATTCGATTCCGGGTGGACACTGACACTTGCCGTGGCTCTGCTCCGGCAGGCGGGCAGCGGGCCGGTGTATCCTTACGCGCTCACGACTACGACTGCGAAATAAGCGAAGACGGTGTGATGAAACATGAGTGAAAAATCGACAACTAATCTGTCACCGGATACTGAGGCGATTTTATTGCTGTGTGGCCGCTTTGGCAGTGAGCATGGCGAGCGTCATGCTCCTTTGACGCAGAAGGAATACGAGCGGCTGACGAAGTGGTTGCTGGAGTGCAAGTTGCGCCCTGGCGATTTGCTCGGTGTCGATCCGGCTGGTCGATTGGGCGACTTGATTCAGGCCGGTCTGGAACCGGCACGCGTTGAG
Organism: Ferrovum sp.; assembly: GCF_027317285.1. NCBI lineage: Bacteria > Pseudomonadati > Pseudomonadota > Betaproteobacteria > Ferrovales > Ferrovaceae > Ferrovum > Ferrovum sp. The sequence continues at coordinate 9,501 of NZ_DAHVHV010000024.1, forward strand.
TCTCTCTTCGCACGGGGAACTGCGTTGGCGTTGGCCTTGGAAAAGTGGCAGCGCAGCGGCTTGTGGGTGTTGTCTCGTAGCGATGCAACTTATCCGAGGCGCCTGAAGAAAAAACTTGGGCAGTCTGCACCGCCGCTGCTGTATGGTGCTGGTGAACTATCGTTATTGGACGCAGGCGGGTTGGCGGTGATTGGTTCGCGAGATGCCTCAGAAGCCGCTCTTGAATTTACCCGCGACGTGGCCCGTGCTTGTGCGAGCGATGGATTGGGCGTGGTCTCCGGTGGTGCCAGGGGGGTGGACGCTGCCGCAATGCAAGGGGCAGGCGAAGCGGGTGGCGTGGTGATCGGCGTGTTGGCCGCCGACTTGCTGCGCGCCAGCGTCAATCGGCAGAACCGGGTAGGCATTCAGTCCAGCCGACTGGTGTTGATCTCGCCGTTCAATCCCGAGGCTGGCTTCAACGCCGGAAACGCGATGGCGCGCAATCGTTATATCTACGCCCTGGCCGATTATGCACTGGTGGTTGAGTCCGCGGAGGGCGAAGGTGGTACATGGGCAGGTGCCACTGAAAATTTGCGCCATGGGTGGACACCGCTTTATGTGCGCACACCGGGGGAAAGCCCAGGTAATGCGGCGCTCATCGCAAAGGGCGCACAAGGATTTTCCTACGAAATTTCAGAATGCGCATCGATACGCGAGGTTCTGGAAACAACCTGTCAGCCCGATACGCCGTCATTGTTTCGGCAGACCGTTGCAGACAAGAGCGTTGCGACGACTATGCAACCCGATCTTCCGCCCGCCCCGATTGATGTTGTCGCTGCTCCCGAACTGGAAAATGTGGCAGAGGCGGCACCATCCGCAGGGCACGACATGTTTCAGGATTTCCTTACCAGGCTGCGCCAGGTGCTCGGCGAAGCAGCGAAAAATGATGAGGAAGTTCGGCTTGCACTGGGCTTGGAGAAAGGTCAACTCAAGGTCTGGCTGGCCGCAGCTGTCGAACAGGGATACCTTGAAAAGAGAAAGAAACCAGTGAGTTATGCCCTGCCTCGCCAGCAGGCACTTTGCTGATCTTGAGAGGCTTGTTATGGAAAAAGATTTGATTACTCATGCAGTACTCGAAAGCCTTGCAGGCACTACGGCGTTCCAGCGCGGCACAGTATCCGGCAAGAAAAAGCGGAGTGACCCGTGGCGCGACATCAGGGAGTATTTGACTGCTCAATCGCCGGAAGTTTTGGTTAATCTCCTGCTCGACGTGGCACAGCGCGATGACCGGCTCTACCGGTCGCTATTGCTCAAGGCCGAACCTACCGGCGCCGGTGGCGGGAACGTGGTTAAGGTATTCCAGCGGGCAATTGATGGCGCGACGAGCATTCATGGTTTTGTTGACTGGCGGGAGGTGGGTACCTTTGCCCGCAATATCGAACAGGTGGCGGATTCGCTGGCGGAATTGCTCAAGCCCGATACCGCTGCCATGCTGGTTGAACTGGCCGAGTACGCCATCGAGCGCATTGAAAATTCACTGGAACAGGTGGACGATTCGAACGGCGAGGTTAGCGACATCGCTCATCGCTTGGGCGAGTTGCATCTCAAGGCTTGCACGATGGCGCGACCCGAGCCAACAGGGCTGGCCGAGCGTCTGTTCCGGTTTGAGTCGACGCTGCCGTTCGGTATGTGCAACTTCGATGCCGCCACCTATCGCGCCGCTCTCGGCAAGGAAGGCCTGCGCCTCTACCGTGAACTGGCAGAAGCCGCGTGGCGCAAACTCAAGCCACGGGATGCAAAGGGCAGTTACGATGCACACCGGGACAGAATCACTCGAATCATGGAGCGACTGGCCGAGGCGAGCGGCGATGTGGAAGAACTGGTCGCGATCAAGTCGCACGATCTTTCGTCCAGTTATCACTATCTCGGCATCGCGGAAATCTGGACTAAGGCCAAGCAACACGACAAGGCGCTGGAATGGGCGGAACGTGGCCTGAAGGCTTTCCCTGAACGGCCTGACAACCGGCTGCGGGATTTTCTGGTGGAGGCCTACCTCAAGCGCAAGCGCAATGATGAGGCGTTGCAACTCACCTGGATCCAGTTTGGAGAGCGTCCGATCCTCGAACATTACAAGAAACTGCATGATGTCGCAGGTAAGCTTGGTCTCTGGCCGGAACAGCGTAATCGAGCGCTGGCATGGGTTGCCGAGGTCATCGCACGCGAGGCGAATACAACGAGCCGCTGGAAACCGAAACCTTCGGCGCCCAACACCACGTTGCGGGTAGAAATCGCGTTGTGGGAGAACGATCTCGATGCTGCCTGGGAATCCATACATGAAGGCAGCTGTGATCGTAGTCTGCTGATCGCGTTGGCTGGGAAACTCGAATCTTCGCGTCCCGATGGCGCGATCAGCCTATACCGTCGCGTGGTGCCAGCCATCGTAGAGCAGACCAATAACACCGCTTATGAGGAAGCGATCAGGTTGATCCGTAAGGTGGGCGGGTTGATGAAAGCGCTGAATCAGTTACGGTCGTTCGGCGATTACCTGACTGAGTTGCGGATACAGTTCAAACCGAAACGGAATTTCATTAAATTGCTGGATGGCGTGGCGCGGAGTGCCGTGCATTGAACATGGGCTCGTATGCAAGGCATCCATCGAAGGGGGCATGTTTCATCATCGGCAGGCGGTGTAATTGCTCAAACATGCGGTGTGTTGTGATTGCCTGTCAAAGACTGTATTGCCATTATGAAACCGTGTTCAATGATTGATGAGGCGCGACGACATGTCCCTGTTTGATGTTCTTGGTTTCCGATGGGACAGGTCAGCGATGCCGACTTTCGTTCCGTCGCATTCGTTGGATCGGGTCTGTTTCCGTTTTCACAAGATGTTGCCCGAGTTCGTCTGGGATGCCTCAGTGCTCGAGGGCAATCCCTTTACCTTCCCCGAGGTCAAGACGCTGCTGGATGGCGTGACCGTTGGCGGGCGGAAGATTTTCGATCAGGAACAAGTCCTGAATCTGGCAGAAAGTTCAAAGCGCCTGCTGGCGATGGTCAAGGGCGGTGAGTTCTCTCTGTCCAAGCCTGCATTCACCGAACTGAACGGCATCGTTGTCCGCAGGGAAGCATTGGAATGGGGGGTGTTTCGTGGCGAAGGTCAGGAAAAGAATTACACCCCGGACGTTGGTCTTGGCGAGCATGGGCGCTATACTCCACTGCCGACGTTGCCCGGTGCGCCGGAACTGAACCGGGTATTCCATGAAGGCGTGGCCGCACTACAAGAGTGCGAGCCGTTCGAGCGAGCGACCGCATTCTTCCTGTTCGGTGCCTTGCAGCAGTTCTTCTTCGACGGCAACAAGCGCACGTCGCGCTTCATGATGAACGGCATACTGATGTCGCATGGCATCGACGCCATCAGCGTGCCTGCCGCCAAGGCGCAGGAATTTAACGAGAAGATGGTGCGGTTCTATCTCTCGAAGGATGCGACCGAGATGATGGCATTCCTCGCGGGCTGCCACCCGGAAGCGGAGGCAATCTTGCCTTCCATTGAATAATCAATAGGACAAGTTAAACATGCTGCTGATGATCGACAATTATGATTCTTTTACCTACAACCTGGTCCAGTATTTCGGGGTCCTGGGTCAACAGGTCGAAGTGTTTCGCAATGACCAGATCACCCTGGCTGAGATCGAACGTCTGGCGCCTGACTATCTGGTCATTTCGCCGGGGCCGTGCAGTCCGCGCGAAGCCGGGATCTCCGTACCGGTGATCCAGCATTTTGTCGGCAGGATTCCCCTGTTGGGGGTTTGCCTGGGGCACCAGGCCATGGGGTTTGCCTTTGGCGGCGAGGTGGTGCGGGCCAGGACGCTCATGCATGGCAAGGTATCCCCCGTGTTCCATGGCGGGCAGGGTCTGTTCCGTACCCTGCCCAACCCTTTCCAGGCCACCCGGTACCATTCCCTGGCCGTGCGCCGGGAGACGCTGCCCGATTGCTTTGAAATCACTGCCTGGACCGAGGATGGGGAAATCATGGGCATGCGTCACCGCGAATTCGCCATGGAGGGGGTGCAATACCACCCCGAATCCATTCTGACCGAGTTTGGTTACGACATGCTCAGGAATTTTCTGGAAAATCCCGGGGGGCGTTGAACACCTTCGAGAGTTGGCAGAACTCTTCCAGGCTGAGGGTTTCGGCACGGCGGCGGGGATCGATGCCCAGCCTTTCCCAGGCTTCTGCCGGGAGGGTTCCCTTCAGGGTGCTGCGCAGCATCTTGCGGCGTTGCGAAAACGCCTGGGCAACGACCCGGGACAGGGCAACGGGGTCGCACTCAGGGCGTTCGTGGGGCAATTTGGGGATCAGGCGCACGATGGCGGAATCCACCTTGGGCGGCGGCGTGAAAGCCTGGGGCGGAACCTCGAGCAGGGCCTCCATGTGGAAATGGTACTGCAGCATGACCGAGAGACGTCCGTAATCCGAAGTATCGGGGGAAGCCACGAGACGATCCACCACCTCCTTCTGAAGCATGAACAGGGCATCTTTCATGGAAGCGGCGTGGGGCACCAGATGGAAGAGGAGCGGAGTGGAAATGTTGTAGGGCAGATTGCCCAGCAGGCGCCAGGCATTGCCGAAGGGGGTAAAGTCCACCGTCAGGACATCCTGAGGGAGCAGGGTCAGGCGGTCCTGGGCGGGGTGGCGGTGCCAGCGTTCCACCAGATCCCGGTCCAGTTCGATGAGCGTCAGCGTCATCCCCCGCTCCAGCAGTGGAAGGGTCAGTGCCCCCAGGCCCGGGCCGATCTCGATGATTTTATCTGCGGGGGAGGGCGCCAGGATGCGCAGGATGCCCTCGATGATCCCCTCATCCGTCAGAAAATGTTGTCCGAACCGTTTCCGGGCACGATGCGCGGATGGGCTCATGGAGCGCCACGGGTCAGGGATTGGGCCAGTGCCAGGGCGGCCTGCAGGCTGCCCGGGTCCAGGTTTCCGGTGCCCGCCCGATCCAGGGCGGTGCCGTGATCGACGGACGTGCGCAGGATGGGCAATCCCAGCGTGATATTCACCCCGGACCCGAAACTGGCCCGTTTCAGGACGGGAAGCCCCTGGTCATGATACATGACCAGGACGGCATCGCTGCCTTCCAGACGTTCCGGCAGGAACAGGGTGTCGGCCGGAAAAGGACCCCGGGCATCGATGCCCGCAGCACGGGCGCGAGCGAGGGCGGGGTTGATGGTGGTGATCTCCTCCTGTCCCAGGTGACCGTTTTCTCCCGCGTGGGGATTCAATCCGGCCACCAGGATGCGGGGAGCGGGACAACCAAAACGAGACTTCAATTCATGGTGGAGAATCTCGAGGGTATCCCCCAGGACTTCCCGGGTGATGGCCGAGGGAACCTGACTGAGCGGGAGATGGGTGGTGACCAGGGCCACGCGCAATCCTCCGCCCACCAGCATCATGACCACATGGGGCACGCCGAGTCGGGCGGCCAGATATTCCGTGTGCCCGGTAAAGGGAATTCCCGCCTCGACGATGACGCTTTTTTGCAGGGGGGCGGTGACCAGTGCCGCCAGATGTCCCGCCTGACAGGCGTCCGTCAGACTGTCCAAGGCATTCAGAACGGCCCGGCTGTTGCGTGGGTCCAGTTGGCCTGCCGTGGCGGGGACGGCCAGGGGGTGATGCCAGAGCAGGGGGCGCGCGGGGGGCGGCCGGTTTCCCGTCCAGTCGGCGACATCGAGAAAGGGGTAGGGCAGGCCCAGCAGGCGGGCGCGGGCACGCATCAGGGCGGCATCGGCCGCGACGACCAGGGGGGCATCCGGGGACTGATGGGCCAGGTGCAGGCAGAGGTCCGGCCCGATCCCTGCCGGCTCCCCTGCGGAGATTCCGATCGGAAGGGGATCAGTGTTCATCGAGGCGGATGTCTACAAAGGCCTGGTCGCGCAGTTGGCGGACCCATTCCTCGTAGGCTTCATCGGCTTTGCGGGCACGCAGTCCCTGGCGCGCGGCCATTTTCTTGCCGTCTTCCGAATCGCTGGCCTGACGGACCTCGATCAACTGCACGAGGTGCCAGCCCATGGGGGTCTCGAAAGGCTGGCTGACTTCTCCGGGCTTGAGAGTCTTGATGACCTTTTCAAACTGCGGCAGGGTGGACCCTTCCGAAATCCAGCCGAGGTCTCCTCCGCGATTGCGACTCTCGTCTTCCGAATTGAGGGTCGCCAGTTTGGCGAAATCTTCGCCGCCCTGGATGCGTCCGGAGAGCCCCACGATCTTGGCCTGGGCGTCCTTGGGGTTGGTCTCCGGGGTGATTCTGACCAGAATCTGGCGGACGTGGTACTGATTGACGTTGGCAATGGCATTGGGCGTTCGGCGGTTGATCACCTGAATGATGTGAAACCCGTTGGGGCTGCGCAGAATTTCGCTGTGTTCCCCAGGTTTCAACTTGCCGGCGGCTTCAACGAAGAGGGTCGGCAGACGGGTGCTGGGACGCCAGCCCAGATCGCCACCGGTCAAGGCGTCCGGGGATTCGGAATAGGCCGCAGCGGCCTGGGAGAAGGGCATCCCGTTATCCAGTTGGTTCAGGGCCTCCTGGATTTTTTTCTGCCGTTCCCTGATGACGGCGGGCGGGGAATTTTCGGGGACGGTGACCAGAATATGCGCGAGATCATACTCGTCCGGGGTTGAATTCCCCTGGTTTTTTTCCTTTTCCAGTTCGGCGTTGACCTCATTGTCGGACACGAAGATGCGGTTTTCCACTTCCCGCTCGCGAACCTGGGAAAGAATGATCTCGTTACGAATTTCTTCGCGGAACTTGGTCCAGGTCAAGCCTTCCTTTTCCACCTCTTCCTTGAAGCCGGAAAGGGTCAGTTTGTTCTGTTCGGCCAGACGGGCCATGGCCTGATCCAGTTGGGTATCGTCCACCTTGATGCCCGCATCGTGCGCATACTGGAGCTGGACTTCATCCATGATCATTTTTTCCAGGATCTGGTGGACCAGGATGGCTTGATCGGGCAGTTGGACTCCCTGGCGGCGCAACTGGGCGGTGATCATGGCCGTGCGTTCATCCAGTTCCGACTGGGTGATGATGTGGGTATTGACGACGGCCACGATCCGGTCCACCACCGGACGGTGGGTTTCCTCATCCGTCGGGGTGTCGGGAACGTCCGCTTTGTCCGCGGGGGCGGTGGCCTGGGACGCCGGTGTGGCGGGATCCGCCGCAGGGGCCGTCGCGGGTGCCTCTGCAAGGACGAGGCGGCAGGAGAGCAACAACATCAATAGGGCACAAAGGCGATACATCATTGGGGGGATATCTCGTTGGTTTTGGTGTAGCCAGGAATATTGTAGCGCAGGGTATCCAAAGGATTGGGACCGAGCCCAAGGGGGCCCAACTCGAGTTGGACATAAAAAGCGGTATCCGTCTGAATGGGGCTGACGGGAAAGCGCGAGGAAATTACCCGCAAGGCCCAGCACCCGGCATTATACTCGACCCCCGTCAGGGCTTCCAGTACCTGATTGTCCAGAGTGGAATAGGCCAGGCGTCCGAGGAAAGACAGGCGACTGGTAATCGGCCACTGTCCCGAGATGTCCCATTGTTTGACCGAGGTCAGATCATTGATGGGAATCGGACCCGTGACGCCGGGAATAAAGGTGGTCGCCTGCCCCAGATAGTTGATGACCGTGGTGGGCATCCCCTGCAGGGGGGTGTCGATACGGTAGCCAAGGTTGAACACCTTGCCCGCAGCAGGCGTGTACGCGATGGTGGTGGCCATTTGTTGGGTGCGGTGTGACTGGGCGCCAAAGTTGAAGTAACTGTCAAAATTCCAGCGTTCCGTGATGGCCGCCGTGAACGCGGCGATGATGTCCGAAGCGCTGGAGACGGGTGGAAGTTCCCCAGGGAGCAGAACCTGGTTCGGGGTGAAATAGAAACGTTCACCCAGCAGGGCGCGCACCATTTCTCCGCCGGTGGTCGGATTGAGCAGACGGCTCGTCACGGCGGCGGTGAGCTGGTTGGCATTGTTGATCCGGTCGATGCCGTCGAACTGGTTTTCCGTAAAGATGGTGGACGCATTGAAGTCGGACAGCCCGGTGTCGAAAATGGGGAGATTGTTCTGGTTCCGGTAGGGAATGTACACGTAATAAAGCCGAGGTTCCAGGGTCTGCTGATAATCTCTCCCGCCCAGACTGAAGTTGCGATCCAGAAAAAGCCCGGTATCCAGGCTGGTGATGGGCAAGGTCCGGTTGTATACGCTTTGGGGGGAAGTATTGAATTGCCCCAGGTTGTACTGGGTGAAGTCCATGCCGGTCTTGAACGTCACGAAGCCCTCATTGTTGCGCCAGGGAACCGTGATGGTGGGGTAGACGTGCAGGCGACTGCCGCTGACGATGGACTGATAGTTGCCGTTGTAGGTAATGCCGTTGGCCACGGCAGTTCCCGCCAGGGTATTTGGTCCGGGGCTGACAAAATTGGTGTACTGGGAGGACATGTCCAGATTCAGTCCGTGCCAGTCGTTCAGGAAGCCGTGGGCGGACAGTTGGGGGTCGATGCGGTATTGGGCCACCCCCCCCAGAAGAGGTTGGTAGTTGAGGGAACTGACGTCAAACTGCCAGTGCTGGATCCCGGAATAGCCCAGGTCCAGACTGCGCGGCAGATAGACCAGTCCCTGAGGACCGATCAGGGTGTTGAGGTCGTTCATGTAATTGGGGTCCGAGGCGCTCTGGACGTTGGCGTTGAAGGTCAGTCCCGGAGCCAGGACCTGATTGTGGGTCCAGGAGGCAAACCAGCGGTCCGTCCCCAACTGGCTGTCGTGCGGCAGGTATTCGGCACTCAGAATGCCTGACACCGAGGGGTCGAGATAACGCACTTCGTTGCCCAACTGGAGCCCACGGGTGCTCATGAAGCGTGGGGTGACGGTATCGTCGATGTTGGGCGCCAGATTGAGATAATAGGGAACGGCAATATCCTGGCCCGTGGTGCTGGAGGAACCGATGATCGGCGACAGCAGGCCGGAACGTCGCTGGTTGTCGAGAGGAAACGTCAGATCCGGGGAATACAGGATGGGTTTTCCCTGGAAATTCAAGGTGCCATCGTGGGCATCGCCTTCCTGCAAGGTATGGTCGAGGTCCAGTTTCGGGGTGCGAATGAACCAGTCGGGGGTGCTGGCCTTGCAGGTGCTGAAGGTCGCATTCAGGAGGGTCTCCTTGTCCCCGGCCGTCAGGTCCATTTCCCTGGATATCCCCTGCATGAACCAGATCGGTGGGCGTTGGATGGGGCTGCCGGGCAAGGGGACGACATAACTGGCAGGCGGTGGCTTCCAAAGCAAGGTGCTGGGATCGCGGTAGGAGAAATGAGGACTGTCCATGACCCCGATCTGACCCCCCAGTTGATAGAAGCCATGGGGGCTTTCCAGGAGAAGCGTGTTGTTCCGGATCATGCGGACGTTGCCCGTGGCTTCCACGGTATCCGTGGGTTGATCGTAGTGCAGATGGTCGGCTTCGATGACCACCCCCTGGCGCCGTAATTCGGCGTGTCCCTGGGCATCCATGAACTGGTCCTTCTGTCCGGAGAGTTTGTCCGCGCGGAGAAATGAGGCCGGATTTTGATCGCCCAGTGCGGGATTTGTGGCATTATCCTCCAGAATGGGGGCGGTCTTGAGTTTGATGACCGAAACCGGGGGTTCGGGGTCACCATTTTTTTGGGGGCCGGCACCCTGGTCCTTCGCCGAGCCTGCGGCGCTGGAAGGCTTTCTGTCATTGACCTCGGGGTCGGACGGAGACGGCGTGTTTCCCGCGTCGTCCAGCACCGCAGACGCCATGCCTGTCAGAGGAAGCCAGAGCAGGGCCATGGCGAGTAACAGGGCAGGGATCATGCGGTAAGAGCGTGACGTGCAGACGAGGCGGACATCGAACAGGTTATCAGGTTGAAAATCTTTGTTAAAATCTCACAAAACGACCTAAATGGCAATCCTTGCCTTCATTTCCTGGAAAAATAATTGGTGCGACGACAAGCCCTTCATCAGTGGTTGACCCCGTATTACCCGGTGCCTTTCGAGGCTATCCAGCCCGCTTCCTCCGATGCCAGTTTTCGTCGGTATTTCCGGGTGATGACCCCGGAAGGCTCACGCATCCTCATGGATGCGCCCCCGGACAAGGAGGATTGCCGCCCCTTCGTGCGGGTTTCCCGTCTTTTTTCCGAGGCGGGGGTGCATGTGCCGCGCATTCTGGCCTGGGAAGAAAAACAGGGGTTCATGATGCTGGAAGATTTTGGCGAGACTTCCTACCTGAGCGCGTTGCAGGCCGGCGCGGGGCAAGGCCCCGGTGCCGACACCCTGTACGGCAACGCGCTGGGCGCCCTGGTGCAGATTCAGTCGGCCAGCCGGGACGGGGTCCTGCCCCCTTATGATCGTGCCCTGTTGCAGCGGGAAATCGATCTGTTTCCGGAATGGTACGTGCAGAAGCATCTGGGCGCCGTCTGGACCACGCAGGAACGCGTTGTCTTCGAGGCGGTGGTTCGGGGGTTGCTGGATGCCATCGAAGGCCAGGCGCAGGTTTGGGTGCATCGGGACTATCACACGCGCAACCTGATGGTGGCGAACCCCGATCCGGGGGTGCTGGATTTTCAGGATGCCGTGCAGGGCCCGGTGACCTATGATGCCGTTTCCCTGCTCAAGGACGCCTATATCGACTGGGAGGAGGCACAGGTTCTGGACTGGCTGGTGCGCTATTGGGAGCGGGCGCGGGCTGCCGGGATTCCGGTGGGGGAGGATTTTGGGGCTTTCTATCAGGATTTCGAGTGGATGGGCGTGCAACGGCACCTGAAGGTGTTGGGGATTTTTGCGCGCCTTGCCTGGCGCGATGGAAAAACCGGCTATCTGGCGGACATGCCGCGCGTGGAGAAGTATCTGGTGACGGCCTGCCGGCGTTACAAGGCGTTACAGCCCCTGGTGCCGATACTGGAACGGTTATGGCAGACACCGTCCCGAACCGGGTATACCTTCTGATGCCCCAGGCCATGATTCTGGCTGCCGGGCGGGGCGAGCGCCTGCGCCCATCGACGGACCGCTGCCCCAAACCCCTGTTGCCGGTGCGCGGAAAACCGTTGATCGAGTGGCAGATCGAGGGTCTGGTTCGGGCGGGGTTCGATGAGATCGTGGTCAATGGGGCCTGGTTGGCCGAATCCCTGGAAGCCTTCCTGGCGCAGGGGCAGCGCTGGGGCATTCCGCTGCACTGGTCCCGGGAGGCTCAGGCCCTGGGTACGGCGGGCGGCGTGGTGCAGGCTCTCCCCTTTCTGACGGATCCGGTGTTTGCCGTGGTCAGTGCCGATATCCATACCACCTACGCGTATGAACTGCTCAGGGCCCGGTTGGAACGATGGCGGGATGCACCGGCGACGGAGGGCGCAGACCAGTCCCTGCAGGCGCATCTGGTGCTGGTGGAAGATGAACGCTATCCCCGGGATTTTTCTCTGGATGGCGAGGGGCGGGTGACCCCGCCCGTCGGTCGGGCCGGGACCTATGGCAATATCGGTTTGTTCCGGCGTTCCTTCTTCACCTCCCTGAGGCACGGAGAAAATGCCGACCTGGGGGCCTTGCTGAGGAACGCGGTCTCCCGGCGCCAGGTGAGCGGAGAATGGACCGCTGCCCCCTGGATCAATGTGGGCACGCCGGCCGAGTGGCAACGTGCTGAAAAATTATTCGAAGGAGTTTGATCCATGTCCGTCCCCCTCACCTCCCTGTCCCTGTTGCGTGCCCGCCGCCGCCGTCTGGCCGATTCCCTGGGAGCGGGCATCGCCATCCTTCCCACCGCCCCCGAACGGATACGGAATGCGGGGACCTGCCATCCTTACCGCTGGGACAGCCATTTCCATTATCTGACGGAATTTCCCGAACCCGAGGCCGTGTTGGTGCTGCAGGGCGGAAAAAAACCGCGCAGCCTGCTGTTTTGCCGTCCCCGGGACCCCGAGCAGGAGCGTTGGGAAGGACGCCGCTATGGTCCGGAACAGGCCTGCGCGCAGTTCGGGATGGATGCCGCCCATGCGCTGTCCGAACTGGACGACCTGTTGCCCACCCTGCTGGCGGGCTGCGAGACGGTGTACTCCGTGATGGGCCAGGACGAAGCCTGGGACCGGCGCATTCAGGGGTGGTTGCAGACCCTGCGGAATCAGGCGCGCAGTGGGGTGCGTGCGCCCCGGCAGTGGGTCGATCTGTCGGATCGCCTGGGAGAAATGCGTCTGGTCAAGGAAGCGCGGGAGTTGCAGTTCATGCGCCGGGCCGCGGAGATATCGGCCCGTGCCCATTTGCGCGCCATGCAGGCGACCCGTCCGGGGCGCTACGAATACGCTGTGGAGGCCGAACTGTTGCATGAGTTTCGTGTCCACGGCGCCGCCGGTCCTGCTTACCCTTCCATCGTCGCGGGCGGCGAGAATGCCTGTATCCTGCATTATGTGGACAACTCGGCGCGTCTGCGCGACGGAGACCTGTTGCTGATCGATGCGGCGTGCGAATGGCAGGGGTACGCAGCGGACATTACGCGCACATTTCCGGTCAACGGGCGCTTCAGCGCGGCTCAACGGGACCTTTATGAAGTGGTGCTGGCGGCCCAGCAGGCCGCACTGGGACAGATCAAGGCAGGAAAACGGGTATCGGCCTATCATGGGGCGGCCCTGAAAGTGTTGGCCCAGGGGCTGATCGACCTGGGGTTATGTCAGGGAAGTGTGGACAGTGTCCTGGAAAAGGAGGAGTACCGGCGGTTTTACATGCACCGCACGGGCCACTGGCTGGGGCGGGATGTGCATGATGTGGGGCGCTACGTGGACGAGCAGGGGAAACCCCGCCGACTGGTGCCCGGTATGGTTTTGACGGTGGAACCGGGCGTCTACGTGGGGGGGGAAGACGATATTCCGGTCGCTTTCCGCCATACGGGCATTCGTATCGAGGATGATGTGGTGGTGGGGGAAAAGGGGCATGAAGTGATTACGGATGCCGTTCCCCGCACGGTAGAGGAGATCGAGGCATGGATGGCGCAGACCCGGCGGCGGTGATCATTGTCGGAGGGGGGCCCGTAGGGGCGGCAACGGCGCTGGGGCTGGCCCGGCGCGGCGTACCGGTACGTCTGCTCGAGGCCCGTCCTTCATTGCGTGCCGATGACCGGCGCACCCTGGCCCTGGCCCAGGGGAGTCGGCAATTGCTCGATGAACTGGGGGCCTGGCCCACGGCAGAAGTGACGACCATCGATCAGATCCACATTTCCCAGCGCCATCGTTTCGGCCAGACCGTGCTGACGGCCCGGGAATCCGGAATGCCGGCACTGGGTTACATCCTGCGCTACAACACCCTGATGGCGTGTCTGGACGAACAGGTGCGCCGGACTGAGGGACTGTCGCTCGAGACTGGCGCTGAAGTCAGTGCGGTGTTCCCCGGCAGCGGGGAGGCCGAAGTGGTTTGGCAGGCACAGGGCCGGGAGTGGCGTGCCCGGACTCCCCTGGCGGTCCTGGCCGATGGGGGGCGGGCGCTGACGGCCCAGGTATTTGGTGCCGCACGGGAACAGCCCTATACCCAGGTGGCGTTAGTGGCCCAACTGGAAACGGATCGACCGGTCGGGTCCCTGGCCTATGAGCGGTTTACGCCGGAGGGTCCCATCGCACTGCTTCCCCTGGGGCAGCGGTATACCCTGGTGTGGACAGGAACCCAGGCACAGACCGAATTGCGCCTGGGTTGGCCCGAAGAAAGGTTTCTGAGTGAATTGCAGGCGGCTTTCGGAGGGCGGGCGGGCAATTTTCTGCAAGTCCATGGACGCAGTTGGTTTCCTCTCACCCTCAAGGTCCTGGACTGCGTGATTCGTCCGCATGGTGTGGCCATTGGCAATGCGGCCCAGACCATGCATCCGGTGGCGGGGCAGGGGCTCAACATGGGGTTGCGGGATGCCGACCAGTTGATTCGTCTGGTGGGGGAAGGCGGGCTGGATGTCCTGGGGAGTGCCGCCCAACTGGAACGGTTCGTGGCCCTGCGTCAGCGTGACCGGAACTGGGGAATCGGGTTCACCCATTCCCTGGTTCGCCTGTTTTCCAACGATTGGCCGATCCTGGCTCAGGGTCGGGGCCTCGGGTTGGCGGTCCTGAATGGATTGCCGGGGATGCGCCGGGCCTTGACCCGCGTCATGTCCTTCGGGTTTCAGGGGGGGATGAGAGGATGACCAGACGGACCCCCCCCCTGGACGTGATGATCGTTGGAGCCGGGATTACCGGATTGGCTCTGGGGTTGGTTTTGCACCAGAAGGGCGTGCGGGTGAAGGTGATCGATCGTCGACCCCTGCCCGAGTTTGCCGCGCCGGCGGGGTTTGACCAGCGGATTTATGCCATGAGTCTGGCCAGTGAAGCATTCCTGCGCCGCGCGGGAGGCTGGCAGGACATGGACCAGGCGCGCATCCAGCCCATTCTGGGGATGAAAGTGCAGGGCGATCGGGATGGTCGGCTCTCCCTGGCGCCCAACCGCGGGCAAACCGCTCACATGGGCTGGATCGTGGAGGCGGGGGCCATGTTGAGTGCCTTGCACCGGCACCAGACAAAGGTGGCGCCCGAACTGCTTGAAACCGGGCTGACCGTCAGCGCCATTCACGAGCAGGACTCTGCCCTGGAGGTATGCCTGAGTCGCGGGCAATCCTGGCAAACCCGGCTTCTGGTGGCGGCCGACGGGATTCACTCGGATCTGCGCGAACGTTTCGGCATCCCCGCGCACTTCAGTCCCTACGGTCACAGGGCCATCGTGGCCAACTACCGGATCAGCGGGCAACATGGCGGCGTGGCCCGACAATGGTTCGTACCGGGAGAAGTCATTGCCCTGCTGCCCCTCGTCGGGCAACATGTTTCCCTGGTATGGTCAGCCCAGGGCGATCATGCCCAAGCCTTGCTGGCGATGTCTCCCGTGCAGCGTGCCCAGGCCTTGCAGCAGCAGGTGGGGTATGAACTGGGTTTGCTGGAAGAAATTTCCGTACCGGCCGATTTCGAATTGCGCCGCATGGATGTGGCGCGCTGGATTGCGCCCCGCTTTGCCTTGGTGGGTGATGCGGCCCACGGGGTACACCCCATGGCCGGACAGGGTCTGAACCTGGGTTTGCAGGATGCTGCCTGTCTGGCTGAGACGCTGATCGGGCGCGGGCCGGGGCCGGATTATGGCGACCGCTCCCTCCTGCGACGATATGAACGGGCCCGTCGGGAACCTGTGGCGGTGATGCAGGGTCTGACGGGAGGACTGGCCCATGTGTTTTCTGCTTCCCGGCAGCGCTGGGGGTGGGCCAGGAATTGGGGAATGAACCGTCTGGAACGGTGTTCCTGGTTAAAGGACGAGTTGGTGCGTTATGCCAATCGGTAGGCCATGAATCGAGGAGCTGAAATGGAAAGCGGGGTACGATGGAAGGACTGGCTCGGGCGTTTCTGGGCAGGGGTCTTGCTGGGTACGGTATGGTTCGGTGCACAGGCAGACGAGGCGCTGGTGCGTCAGCATCTGCAACAGAAATTACCCAAACTGGCACCGCATGTGCTGCAGATTCATCCGGCCCACGCCCTGGGTCTGTATGAACTCTACACCGATGATCGACAGATTCTCTACGTGGATGAGGCAGTCACTACGCTCGTGGCGGGAGATCTGATCGAGGCCCATGACCTGCACAATATGACGGAAGCTCGCCTCAAGATTCTGGGGGCGGTCAAGCCGAACGAACTTCCGCTCAACCTGGCCATGAAACGGGTCAAGGGGAACGGAAAACGGGTGGTGGCGGTGTTCTCCGATCCGGATTGTCCTTTCTGCCGGAAACTGGAAAAGGAACTGAGCAGCATCACTGATGTGACCGTCTACACCTTCCTCTATCCCATTGCATCGCTGCATCCCGATGCCCCGGAACGGTCGCATTGGATCGCCTGTGCCAAAGATCCGGAAAAAGCCTGGGAAGACTATCAGCTCAGAAATATCGAACCCGTCCATCACGAGTGCCAGGACCAACTCGAGGAGGTTCAGAATCTGGGGGAAAAATACCGGATCAGCGGAACGCCCACCCTGGTGTTCGCGGATGGCGAGGTGGTTCCGGGCGCCCTGCCTCGGGCAGAACTGGAGAAGGCGCTGGGTCCCCACTGAGTCAGGGGAAAAGGGGTGAAAGAGGGGGGGCAGATGCTTATGCCCCCCCGGTGGATTACATCTGGTGGCTGGCGGTCACTGTGGACGCAGGACGGGCACAGGCCTGGGTGCCCTGTTGTTCACACTTTGTTTTTGGCAAAGTCTGCTCGTTGAGTGCGCTGGACGTCAGGCCAGGCGGAAGGGCGGGACGCGGTTTGGCAATCCCGAACTGTTGCTGGGGGTTTCCTCCCATGGGGGTCCATAGGGGGTCGGGCAACTTGGCCGATGCAGACCAGGCGGTCAGGCAGAGTGTGGCGAATAACAGAGTGTTTTTCATGGGAAACTCCTAAGGTAAAGTCACTAAGAAAAGCGGTGAGGTTCAGGAACGAATTCTGTCTGGATGTGGGATCCCCGGTTTCGGGGATACATCGATTGATTCGTGCCTCCCGTCTCGTGCGATCCGGATCATCGATGAACGACAGTGACACCGTAGTATTGAGGACTGGACGGCATTTAACCACAGTGTCCTTAAGGAAATGTTAAACCGCTGGCGCATGGGGACCCGCAAGGACTCCGGCAGTCCGGACGAGGCTGCCCAGGAAGCCAGGTAGAACGTGGCGAATGACAAAATCGAGTAATTCATGAGGACCTCCCAAGGTAACGTTGCTCAAAGAACAGTGATCGTCAGGAACGGATCCGGCCTGGAAGAATGATCTGTTTTCACTGGACTATGAAGCAGGATTCATGCCACTCTGCTTCGACCCTTGCCTGGCTTGAAGAGTTCATGCTTTTTGGGGCCTCGAAGAGGGAATGTGACCGAGGGGTGCACCAAGCCGGTGCCGAGGTTGCACGAAGAATGGGGCAACTTCCCGCAGGGCCTGGTGGATTGTTTTGTTTGATCAATTAAAACTTGTAAATGCCCTGCAACCCATAGGTCACCATGCTCTGGTACAGGGTTCCGTTGGAGGAGGCGAAGATTCCCTGATCTGCGCGATCCCCCCGCAATTCGGCACGCAGTTCGAAGTCCTTGACGGGCGCATACCCCAGGGTCAGGGTCGCCTCCCGTACGGTATTGGGACCGGGCAGCGTTCCCGGGGCTGCCACAGCCACCCCGGATTCATCCTTCAATTGTTCCGCCCGGAATGATACCCGGTATTGTTCGTTGATCTGATAATTCAGATATCCCGCCAGCCCCCAGTAAACCTCTGTCCCCACCTGATTGGGCGTGGCACCGATCACCACGTTCTGCTGACTGGAGTGATCGGCGTTGAGAATAAACGTCAGAGACTGCGTCAGGTTGGAGGTGAAGACCATGTCCAGCAAGGTGCGATTGCCGCTCCTGACCCCGGAAAGAGGGGTTCCCGCATTGGCCGTATACATGTTGGTGATGGTCCCGGCGGGAATGATCCCTGCCCAGTCGAGGGAGGTGGGCACCGTTTCGGCCCCGCTGTACACATCGAACAACAGCGAAGTATCCTTGGTGAATGCCTGGTTGATGGCAAATTCCGCCGTCTTCGAGGCGGTCATGCCCGTCACCTGATCCCACCCGTTGTTGACCCCCATGGTCACGGTGGTCGCATCCGTCAGCGCGTTCACGGCACGCACCCCCGTATGGGTAAAGGGGCTGTGGCCGTAGAGGATGGAACGGGTGATGTTGGTATCCGCCACACTGTTGGGCACTTCAACGCCCGACAGGGAATTGAACTTCCCGCCGATCAGGGTCCAGAGTCCGGTAGCATATTGCATGTACGCTTGGGTAGGATCAAAGTTCCCCCCCGACCCCATGGTGGAATTGTATTGGTTGAGATTGTTCCCGGAGCAGGCGCCGTAGGAACACAGGTAACCCGCGTTGCTCCCGGCGATCAGATCCACCAGCCAGCCCATCCCCTGCTTGGGGGTTTGGGACATGGTGATGGAGGCCTGGTTGAGGCTGAAGGAATTCTTGCTGGTATCAAAGACCTGGACGTTGGGGTCAGGCATCTGGTTATGGCCGATGTACCCGGCATCCAGATAACCGGACACATCGATGCTGGAAGCCTTGAACAATTTGGCGATGGTCATCTCCGGCTCTGCGCTGGTTTCATCTTCCTTTGCATTGGCAGCCGTCATCATCCCCATCATCAAAAGACAGGAGGTCACTTTGAGGGGGAAGGGCAGGGGGGCTTTCATGAGGTTTTCTCCTTGAGGTATGGATCGATGAATGAAAATATGGAGCCAATCATAGAAAGATCGACGCAAAGAATTCATAAAGAAAATGAACCAAGCCATGAAATTTGAATCAATTCCGTTGATCAAATCCTCCTTTCCGAGGTCGTCCACCTTCCAAACTTTCGTGATGAAAACTGTGATCCGTCGATGGAGTAGCGCTGTCCTGCTGGGGTTGTGGGGGCTTGTGGTGTGTGCGGATCTGCGGGCTGAAACCCTGGCAGAGGGTCTGGCCCAGGAAACCCAGGCCTGGACCCAGGGCAGTTATGCCTTGCCCGAACCGGAGCGGGAGGCATACTTTGCCCGCCTGCAAGATCAGGCCCATGATTTGTCCCGGCACTATCCCAATCAGGCCGATCCCCTCGTCTGGGAGGGCATCATTACGGCCACTCATGCCAAATATCAAAATATTTTCAGTGCCTTGGGAACGGTTCGAAAAGCCCGGGACATTCTCCTCCAGGCCGTGGCCATCGATCCCACGGCCATGGACGGGTCCGGCTTGATCACGCTGGGCGCCCTCTATTTCAGGGTCCCGAAATTCGGTTCGTTTGGAGATGACGACAAGGCACGTAACTATTTTCAACGGGCCTTGAAGGTGGACCCGGACAATATCGATGCCAACTTTTTCTATGGAAAATTTCTCCTGGCTCAGGGAGATAAAGCCCATGCCCTGATTTGTCTCAAAAAGGTGATCGATGCGCTGCCTCGTCCCCAAAGCGTCGAGGCGGATCGGGCACGCCAGGCAGAGGCACAGGACCTGCTGTCTCAAAACTTTTGAAGTTGACCGGGTTTGTGTTTTTTGAGCAGGCGCGCAGCAAGTGACCGAGCACAATGGGGTTTTCAGGGAGAAGCCCATGACCCATGTACGACACTGGACCAATGCGCAATTGCTGGCCTGCCTGTTCGGGACCCGCGGCAATTACCGGGCCTGCGAGGAGACACTGGAACCCCTGTTCGGCGAAATGGATGGGAAACTGCAACGCAAGGGGCAGGCCTTGCGGGAAGTCCTGAGACGCTGGTTGGAAGAACGATTGCGCCGGGGGGAGGTCATGGGCCAGCCGGCTGTGGTCAAGGATTATCTGCGCCTGATTTTCAAGGGGCAGACCCATGAGTCATTCTGGGTCCTGTATCTCGATGCCCAGCATCAACTGATTCAGGCAGAAGAACTGTTCCGCGGAACCTTGACCCAGACTGCAGTGTATCCCCGCGAGGTGCTGAAGGGGGCCTTGCGGCACAATGCGGCAGCCATCCTGCTCTCCCACAACCACCCTTCGGGGATGGCCCGTCCCAGTGCCGCAGATCGCCAGCTGACAGAAGTGCTGAAACGGGCTCTGGGGTTGGTGGACATCCGGGTGCTCGACCACTTCGTGGTGGCTGGTCCGGAACTGGTGAGTTTTGCCGAGCAGGGCTGGTTGTGAGCCCCCGCCTTAATTTTCGGTGCCGACCCGGGCCAGTTCCCGGGTCAGTTCGGCTTCATCCAGTCGTCCCAGTTTGACCCAGATCACCTGGTCCCGGGGACCCAGCAGAACGGTCATGGGCAACCCCTGCTGGGCATTCCCCAGGTTCCTGGTGAGGGTCAGGGTGTCGTCCTGGCCGATGAGGTTGGGATAGGGCAGGGGGTGCGCCTTGACGAAGGCGTTCACCGATTCGGGGCTATCCATGGCAATGCCGATGAATTGTACATTCCGGACGGACCACTGGGGGTATAGTCGGGTCAGCATGGGCAGTTCGGCGCGACAGGGGGTGCACCAGGGGGCCCAGAAGTTGATCAGGCGATAGCGCTGGGGCCATTGCCCGAGGGACTGGGGGGTCCCCTGCAGGTCGGGCAGGGTCAACCTGCCGAAACCGGGAGGCGCGACCGGGGGTGGGGTGGGTTCCTGTCTGAAATGAAACCCGAAGGCCAGCAACAGGGTTGTGGCGACGATCACGCCCCCTTTCCATAACTTCCCATTCATTTATTTCTTTCCATTCTGCGCCCGAGGGCTCGTGATAAAATCCTGCCACTTACCTGCTACTCTAACAGAGTCAACCCTGACTTTCACCGTGGTCAGATACTTTAGGAACACACAGGATTATGGGAAAAGAGGTTAAAGTTCCGGACATTGGCGATTTCAGGAATGTTCCGATCATCGAGTTGCTGGTCAAGGAAGGGGATCTGCTGACGGTGGATCAACCCCTGATCACCCTGGAATCGGACAAGGCGACCCTGGAAGTTCCTGCCACCGAAGCGGGAAGGGTGGAGCGGGTGCTGGTCAAACTGGGGGAACGGGTGTCCGAGGGTTCGCCCATTCTCATCCTGGCGGTGCCGGGGGAGGAATCGGTGGTTCCCTCTCCGGTTCCGGTGACACGTGCGGATCCGGTGATGCCGCCCGTGGATGCGCCCGTGGTGGCGCCCTCTTTTTCCACGGTTCCCGTCTCTGCTCCCCGGTTGACGCCTGCGGGAGAAGAAGCGTTACATACGGCCCATGCCAGTCCGACGGTGCGTCGTCTTGCGCGTGAACTGGGGGTGGATCTGGGACAGGTGCAGGGCAGCGGGCCCCATCAACGAATTCTGCGCGAGGACATCCAGAATTTCGTCAAGGCGGCGCTACAGTCTTCGCGTTCTCAGGGGGGCGGGTGGGGCATGGGGGATCTGCCTGCCTGGCCAACCGTGGATTTTGCCAAATATGGCCCGGTGGAGACGCGCCCACTGGGCCGGATCAAAAAGCTGTCCGGGGGATACCTGCACCGCAACTGGCTCATGATTCCGCACGTCACCAACCACGAGGAAGCGGACATCACGGAATTGGAAGAATTCCGTCAGGACTTGAATCATGAGGCGGGACCGGAATTCCCCCGAATCACCCTGTTGACCCTGGTGCTCAAGGCCCTGGCGGCGGTATTGCCGGATTTTCCGGAATTCAACGCGTCCCTGCAAGGGGATGCCCTGGTTCTGAAGCATTATATCCACCTGGGTTTTGCCGCAGATACCTCTTCGGGGCTGATGGTGCCGGTGGTTCGTGACGTGCCGTCCAAGGGAATCCGCGCCATTGCCACCGAGGTGGCGGCCTTGGCGGCCCGGGCCCGGGAAGGCCGGCTGACTCCGGACGAAATGCAGGGGGGAACGTTTTCCGTGTCCAGTCTGGGCGGGATTGGAGGGTCATTTTTTACGCCCATCATCAATGCGCCGGAAGTGGCCATTCTGGGACTGGGGCGGGCGCTTCAGAAACCGGTCTGGCGTGCGGGGTCCGTGGTGGGGCGCTGGATGTTGCCTCTGTCGCTGTCCTACGACCACCGGGTGATCGATGGCGCAGGCGCAGCCCGTTTCAATGAAGCGTTGTGCCAGATTCTGGCGGATATCCGCCGCATTTTGGTTTAGGGTAGAGTGACGGATGATGAGTCAGGAAGTGGAAACGGATTTTGAGGTCGTGGTGATCGGGGCCGGCCCGGGTGGCTACGCTGCGGCGTTTCGCAGTGCGGACTTGGGGCGGCGGACCTTGCTGGTTGAACGCGCCACGACCCTGGGCGGGGTTTGTCTGAATGTGGGGTGCATTCCCTCCAAGGCGCTCCTGCATGTGGCGGCGCTCAAGGATGCGGCTTTGGCCCTGGGGGCTCAGGGAGTCCACTTTGCGCCACCGCAAGTGGACCTGGATGCCCTTCGCGCCTGGAAAGACCAGGTGGTGGAAAAATTGACGGGCGGCCTGGTGCGCATGGCCAAAGTGCGCAAGGTGGAGGTATGGCACGGCAGGGCACGTTTCACGCAGCCCCATACCCTGGAAGTGCAGGATGATGCGGGGACGCTCCGTTCGGTCCGGTTTCAGCAGGCCATCATCGCCACGGGGTCGGCACCGGTGACCTTGCCCTTTTTGCCGCAGGATCCGCGCATTCTGGATTCCACCGGGGCACTGGCCTTGACTTCGGTGCCTGCTCGCCTGCTGGTGGTGGGCGGGGGAATCATCGGCCTGGAAATGGCTACGGTCTATGCTTCCCTGGGCGCCCGGATCGATGTGGTGGAAATGTCCGGCAGTTTGATGGGCGGGGCAGACCGGGATCTGGTCAAGGTCTGGGAGAAACATAATGCGCCCCGTTTGGGCAAGGTGCGGCTTGGCACCCGCGTGACTGCCGTGGAGGCTCGTCCAGATGCCCTGTGGGTCAAATGGGTGGATGCCCAGGGTCGGGAAGGGGATGCCACGCCTTATGACGCGCTTCTGGTGGCGGTGGGGCGTACGCCCAACAGCCGCGATCTGGGGTTGGATGCCCTGGGCGTGAAGGTGAATGAACAAGGCTTCATCCCGGTGGATCGTCAGCAACGGACGGTTCAGCCCCATATCTTCGCCATTGGGGATGTGGTGGGACAGCCCATGCTGGCCCATAAGGCCACCCATGAAGGGCATGTGGCTGCAGAAGCGGCGGCAGGTTTGCCGCGCGGACTGGATATCCGCCAGATTCCTGCCGTGGCCTATACCGATCCGGAAGTGGCCTGGACCGGTCTCACGGAAAGCGCAGCCCAGGCCCAGGGCGTTTCCTACGGCAAGGCGGTTTTCCCCTGGGGGGCCAGTGGACGGGCTTTGGCCAATGGACGCGCGGAAGGCTTTACCAAGATTTTGTTTGACGAGACCACCCACCGCGTGTTGGGCGGGGGAATCGTGGGTACGGCGGCGGGGGACCTGATCGGTGAATTGTCTCTGGCGGTGGAAATGGGGGCGGACGCCACCGATTTGGGGCGCACCATCCATCCCCATCCGACGCTGGGTGAAACGGTGGGGTTGGCGGCAGAATTGTATGAAGGGGTTTGCACCGATTTGCCTCCCCTGCGCCAAAGGTCGACCTCATGAAAATACTGGTGAGCAATGATGACGGGTACTTTTCGGCGGGGTTGGCGGCATTGGTGGATGCCCTCACGCCTCTGGGGGAAGTGA
>NZ_DAHVHV010000025.1:0-32488 GCF_027317285.1 Ferrovum sp.
CGTTCAAAAGCCGTCCCTGACGCTGCAACACGTCGAGCAAGGCTTGGGGGGGGAGCGCCCGGGGGGGCTGGACGGGTGCGCCCAGCCCCTGCAAAAGTTCCAGATCATGACGCAGCCCCGGCAACGCCTGCTCCAGCCGGGCCACGCCTTCCCAGCCCCGGGTCCACAGGAATTGCAAAACAGCCGCCAGCAATATGCCCGCCAGCACCCCCAGAAGTTGACGTTCCCTTGGCTGGCGAGCGCCCCAGCCTTGCTCCAGGCGGACCCGCAGGATGTCGATGTATTCCCCCGCCGCCCTCACGGCTGTACCTCCTCGAGAAACCAGGTATCCTTCCCCCCACTCTGCCAGCGCAAATGCTGGCGGTTCGCTGCCTCGCCCAACCCAGAGGCCACCATCGTCCCCGCCGGGAAATGCACCTCCAGACGGTGGGCACGATAAACCAATCCCACCGGCACCAAACCCGGCTGCTGCGCCAGTAGGGTCACCAGTTGTCCGGTCAGGCGCGGAAATTCGCCCTGCAACCCGTCCTGCGTGGCAGACCGGGAACGCTGCACCCAGGCATGGACCCATTCAGCGACAGCGCCATGAACGGAATCGGACAAGCCCCGTTGCGCCAGGATCCGCTTTTCCTCCCCCACCAGGTCATGGGCAGACCAGGCCAGTCTGCCCCATTCCAGATACAACCCCATGAAAGCCACCAGAACCGCCGTCCCCACCGCAATCAGGGCGCTCTTCCAGGCCGGCCCCCAGCGCGCCAAACCGCGTGCAGCCCATTCGAACTGACATAAATCGAGAAGGGAAGGAGCCGGGGCTAGCTGCGCCAGGCGCTCCATGAGCGAGACCGGAGACGGATCCAGTCCTTCTTCCCAGGGCAGCGCCCCCATTTCCTCCCGCCGTCCGCGTACGCCGCCTCCTTCCCCTGCGGCCTCTCGCCACCACCGCAGACTTCCTTCTTCCGCGGGGTCCAGTACCGGAAAAACCCACTCCCCCCGACACCCGACCGGTGCCCAATCGTGACTGGAAGACAGGACCAGTCTTCCAGTCCGACCGGAAAATGCCCCATGAATGAAATTCATCCAGGTGCGTTCCATCACCGCCACGACCCGTCTGCCCAAGGCATCCGGGGCTGACGCAAGAGCGCAGTGACACTCCTCCACCGGCCATAACATCTGGGGCTCGAGCAGATTGGGTAGGGCTTCGCGCCACCGTGCCTGGGGAATCCCGGCCAGCAATGACTCCGGCACAAAGAGACGGGTGACCGCCGCCGCAGGCAGAATCCATTCATGAAGGGGGGCCTCCGGCAATTCGTGGGGCAGTGCGCATCCCGAGCGCAGGACCTGCCCCTCGCCCCCCAGCAGACAAAACGGCAGGGGGACCCAACGCCATTCCGTGGAGGGCAGGTTCAAAGGCTTGTGGGGCAGGATCACCCG
Organism: Ferrovum sp.; assembly: GCF_027317285.1. NCBI lineage: Bacteria > Pseudomonadati > Pseudomonadota > Betaproteobacteria > Ferrovales > Ferrovaceae > Ferrovum > Ferrovum sp. The sequence goes on from NZ_DAHVHV010000025.1 coordinate 1,432, forward strand.
ACAGGTCGTCACGCTCATGCGCCCCCGGTCAAATCCATACCGGGCGCCCAACCCCGGTGCCATTCCAGGACCTGAGTCATCTGCCCCACCCCCTGATGACGTGCCACCAGCGCCTGAAGTCGTTGCACTGCGCCGGGGCGACGCAACTCCTCCAGCACCCAGAAATAATCCGAACCGACCCCCAACTGGCTGACCGGAAAAGACCCCAGGTTGGGCAACAGGGTATTCACCCGCCGTTGCAGGTCGGTCGGATCGCTGAAGACCTGCTGCTGACGGGCCTGCAGCAGGCCGGCCAGGGTTCCGGGATCCACGCCCAACACCGCACCCAGCACGCTGGCCGAAGCCGTGTTGGCATTCACCCGGGTGGGGCGGGGCAAGAGCACGAGGCAGGATTCCAGCCGGGCCAGGGTTGCCGCGTCGGCATCTGGAAACCAGGTACGCAGTTCACCCACGGTACCCAGCGGCAGGGGAGCACCCGCACTCTGATCGGTGACCTGCCGGGCGGGGAAAGGGTCGGGCGTGGAAGCAGGCACGGCGGCGGGCAACGCAGAGGAACGACTGGCCAGTATCTGGGCCGCAATCACGGGGGCGACGGCCGGATCCAGTCCCAGGGACTGCAACAAGCGCTGAAAAACAGCCACGCCATCAGGATCGATGGCCGTGGCGCCGACCCAGCCCGGATCAGCACCCGCGTTCGCAACCGTGACCAGCGACATCAGATTGAAGCGACTCTGGGCATCGAAAATACGCCCGGACAGGCGAATACCCGAGGCGCCGCCGCCCGTCACGCTTTCCAGAGGAATGTCCGTGATGGGCACGGCCCATACCTCACCCGGATGGTCCACTGCCCCGGTGTGCAGCAAATCCTCGCGCAGAATGAGCCGGGCCCAGTCCAGCGCGCCCACTCCCATCTGTTCCGCTTCATCGCGCACGCGCTGGTTATCGAGCAATTTCATCCGCCTCTGTTCGTCCTGCATCATGCCATTGGCCAGCACAGCCACCAGAATGGCCAACAGCAAGGCCATCAATAGTGCCGCACCCCGTTCCCGTTTCATCAATCCTGCCCGGTCAGACAAACCTGACGCAGGGGGGCCGCTGTTCCCCCCAGAAAAATCTCCAGAGCCAGACCGCGCACCCGCACCGACTGCACGCTCAGAGCCGGATCCTGGGTGGCATCGACCCAGCCTTGTCCCCCCAGCCATGCCTGATCCTGCAGGTCCACCCCCCCCGTCACGACCCCGGCGCTCGCCTGCCCCCCCGAATCCCGGGGCAACTCACCCTGCAGTACCGCCTGCCATACGCCATTCAATTCCCCGCGCGTCGTGAGGGCGGAGGATACCGCCCGTCGCACGACTCCCCCTACCAGGGCGTAACTGACCACCCGCACTGCCCCCGCTTCATGCACCATCCAGGCCATCTGCCGGGTGCCCAGATGAACCGGCACGCCCAGAACCCACTGATCGGGAGGGAGCAGCGCATGGCAGTCCCGTTGCCACTGGTTGAACAGGGCCTGAGTGTCCTCCACCGCCAACCCCCGCACGTGCAGGGTGGCCTGGGTGCGCGTCATCGACTCCAGCACGCGCCACGACATGAGCGCCATGATCGACATCAGGAGGGCAGCGATCATCACTTCCACCAAGGTGAACCCACGCATCCTACAACACCTGAGCCGGGCTGAGGGGCACCACGGTACTGACCCGCGCCAGGACCTGTCCGCCCCCTTCCAGAAACACGGTCACTTCCACCAGACGAAAGGAAGGATTGGGAGTTCCTTGCACATTTTCATGGCAATTCAGCATGAAACGCCCTTGCGGACAGGCAAAGTCACTTCCCCCAACGGCAGGCCATTGCCGGCTCAAACGCAACTCGTTCAGGGCATTGGTCGCACTCCATTGCGCCGCCAGACGTTCCGGCACCGCCTCCCCGAGATGGGTCACCCCCCCCAGGGCGCGCATTCCCGCTGCCAGTGCCACGGCCATGACGAACAGGGCCACCAGCACCTCGATCAGGGTAAAACCTCGCTCAGGAGTCCCAGTTGCCGATATCGGCATCATTGCCTTCTCCTCCTGGCTGCCCGTCTGCGCCCAGACTCCAGACATCGATCTCGCCGTGCTGACCGGGATTGGAATAGTGATAGGGGTGCCCCCAGGGGTCCCTGGGCAGGGTGTCCAGGGTCTGCATCCAATTGCTGGGCACCGGTTCCTGCGCGGGTTGTTTGACCAACGCCTGCAACCCCTGCTCGGTCGTGGGATAACGCCCCACATCCAGGCGATACAACTTCAGGGCCTGCACGATGCTGGCAATATCCTGACGGGCCGCCAACCTGCGCGCCTGATCCGGACGATTCATGACCCGGGGCACGATCATCCCGGCCAGAATGGCAATGATGACCATCACCACCATGATTTCGATCAGGGTAAAACCCCGCGCCCGAAGACATCGGGACCCCCTCCTGACCTTTTCTTCACGAAGCACTTCTGTCCCCTTCTTCACGGTATTCCACCTCATCCCTGGCATGCATAAAGGAAGATCGGACCATACATCCAATACACCAATCCCGCAAGTCTGCCGGTCCGCAAACGGATACCGTCAGGGGGGCAGGCACTGAACCAGTTGGCGCCAAACCTGGCGCCGGAAGTTCGGGTCTTGGCATCACAAAAACTTTCAGGTAAGGTGGCCAGATGAAAAAAATGAACTTTGAGCGTTCCCATCCCTTACTGCCGCATGGGGTGGAGGTCGGCGGATGGCTGGTGGTCGTGGCCCTGGTCGGCTATTGGGGAGTGCAACTGGCGCGTCCCTTGCCTCACCTGGCCCCCCGCTCCGGAAGTTTGCCGCCCGAGACCGGCGAACGCCGCTGGGAAACGGTATTTTCTGCGCCGGTGGTCAACCTCCCCATCCATGTATGGGGAATCATCACGTCGACCAGCGGCGGGGTGGCGTTGCTGGCCCCGCAAGGAGAACCGGTTCGCGCCTGGCAAGCAGGCCAGGAAGTGCTGCCCGGCGTGTATCTGGTTCGGGTGGACAAGCGCAGCGTCACGTTGGCCCGGGGCGGGCAGGAAGAGACCCTGACCCTGACCGTTCCGTCGCTCCCCAAAGGAACCGTGTTTGCCCCGCCTCGCCTACATTGACCGGGGACGGGGTCTGGCCATCGTCATGATGGTGCTCTTTCATGGCTGCTATGATGCCACCTACTTCGGCTTTACTCACTTCGACCTGCTGGGGTCGTTCTTCTGGACCACCTGGCGTACCCTGATCGTCACGCTCTTCGTATTCCTTTCCGGGATCAGCCTGGCCCTCAGCGCCCACCGTCCGGCCCACCGGGAACGCCGTCGTCTCTTCCAGCTGGGGCTGGGAGCCCTGCTGGTCAGCGGGGTGACCTATGCACTGTTCGGCGCGCGCTGGATCTATTTCGGCGTTCTGCACTTCTACTGGCTCGCCACCCTCATCAGCCGTCCCCTGCTCGGGTTGCGCGGCAAATTGCTACCCCTGGGGCTGTTGGCGCTGGGGGCAGGACAATGGGGCATAACGGCCATGGACCCACGCTGGCTCAACTGGATCGGGCTCGCCGCCCATAAACCAGCCACCGAGGATTATGCCCCGCTCCTGCCCTGGATAGGGGTCCTGTGGCTGGGCATGTGGATGGGGATCCAGCCCTGGGCATCCCGCCCGCCAAGCACGTCCGCCCCCTGCCCGGCCCCCGATCGGGGGATCCAGTGGATGGGACGCCATGGCCTGATCCTCTACCTCATCCATCAACCCGTACTTTTCACGGCCTTTGAACTGGCCCGACAACTCTATCCGGTTCGTTGACTCCGGATCGCTTCGTCTGCGCCGCCCACCGGCGCAGATCGCCCTGCCCGGCGACCATTCAGCCACCCAATGAAAGCCAGAAAAGCAAGACCGGAACCGATCAGTAAAATCCCGCCCACTTCTGACCGGTGGAAAGACTCCCCCGTCATCCAGCGCGAGGACAGGATCGCCACCACGGGCGTACCCAGCACCGACAGACTGGCCTCCCAGGCGGGAACCCGGTCCAGGATGTAGAGCCATAGCCACCAGCACAGGGCCGTACTGGCCAGGGCCATGAAGGCCAGAATGGCGCCATAGGTCCAGGTCCAGTGCGTCGCCCGCTCTGGAATCAGAACTGCCGCGCCCACCAGGGGGAGGGCCCCCAACGCCATTTGCCAGGCTGTCAGATTGAGCAGGTCCACCTCATGCCGCTGACGCAACCGCTTGACCAGCAAGGTGCCCACCGCCCAGCAAAAGGCCGCCAGCAGCCCCAGGCATTTACTGACCAGGCTGGTATGCATCTCCCAGGGTTCGATGATGAGCAGCAACCCGCCCAGGGTCAGGACAGCCGCCACCCATTGCGCCCCGCGCACCGGTTCGCGCAGCACCAGGCCCGAGAGAAGGAGCGTCCAGACGGGCATGGTAAAGATCAATACGGCCGTTTTTCCGGGGCCGCCGGTCACCAGCGCCCAGGTCTGGAAAAGCATGAAACCGGAAACCTGGATGAGCCCGATGGTCAGAGTTTCCCTGGGGAATTGCCAACGCCAGGGGCGCCCCGTCAGGGGAAGCAGCGCAAGCAGGGCCAGTCCCCCCAGAACGGAACGCTGCGCCGCAAAATGAAGCGGCCCGGCAAAACCCAGCCCCTCCTTGGCGGCCACCCAACTGTAACCCCAGGTGAGTGACAGCACCACCAGGCCCAAAAGCGGACCCCAACCACGAGAATGCCTCAAATACGGTCTCCTATACCCCCACCAGGGAACAGATCATCCCTTGGCGCATTCGGCCCGCATCTGCTCGCTCAAGGTCGTCAAAAATTGCAGGGCCTGCTGGGTTTCCCGTTGAGTCATGAGGTTCCACAACCCGCCCAATCCGCCCCCGGCCGGAGTTTGTTTGACTGTGCTGGCGGCCTCCAGGCCATTGAGCAAGCCGACCACCCGGTCCAGTTTATCGAGCAGCGCAGGCAGGCTCTGGAGGATTTTTTCCAGTGCGCCGGTGGCTTCCAGACGCTCCAGCAGTTGCAGCAGTCGCCCACCGCCACCGCGATTGAACCGGTCGAGCAGGGACAGCCCCTCCCCCACCGTTTCCGCCAGCCGTCCCACCATTTCATCGGTCAGGGCATCCTGAAATGACTGGTAGACCCGTGCCAACTGACGCATCCTGTCCAGATCCCCGTTATCGACCATGTCGGCAAGAACCGGAATGGCCTGGGCCAGACCGGAGCGCTGGACCCGATCCATCAGGTCCATCCCCTCGCTACAAAACCCCGCAAGACGACTGACCACGTCGTCGCTCAGCGCATCCCGGGCCGCAGTCACCAGATGTTCTGCCTCTGCGGACGAAAAATCGGTTGATTCCTTGAGTTCCGTCATCATCATCCCCTCCGCTCAAAGCAAGCCACGGGCAGAAACCCAGTAGAGTTTGTTGTAGGCCATCTTGAACCAGTGCACTGCCTTGGTGGGGGGCTGGGGCGAAGGAGGAGTCTGGTAGTTGAACATGGCATAGGTCGCACGATCCTTGCCCGTCTCGATGAAACAGAAGACCTTGCCGTCATATTCCCGCACCGGCGCGCCCAACTTGATCAGGGCGGCAATATTCTCTCCCAGGGTATCCGCCTGAAAATGAGCCGTGGAACCAGCCTTGCTGATGGGAATATTGGTAGTGTCCCCCAGCACGAAAACGTTCTCGCGTCCTTCCATGTTGAGTTTGCCCCGGTGGGTAGGGACCCAGCCATTCTTCCCCAGATTGTTCCTTTCCAGGACTTCCATGCCGCGATGGGCGGGGATGGTGATCAGCAGGTCATAGGGAACTTCGGTCCCTTCCTCGCTCAGCAGCACTTTTTTCTCGCCGTCCACTTCCTTCATGTTAAAAAAGGTTTCGTACGTGATGCCCAGCCGGTCCATTTCCGGCGCGGCCCATTTGGCCACGTTTTCAAGGGTATGTACGCGATTGATGGGGTAGGTGTAATGCAGTTGGACCTTGTCGAGGAGCCCCCGGTCCTTGAAGTAATCGTGCAGCATGAAGGTGATTTCGAGCGGGGCCATGGGACACTTGTGGGGAACCCCCACGGCAATCACCACCTTTCCCCCCTCAAAGGACTGCAGGCGCTTGAACATCTTGAGTGCCGAGGCTTCCGTGTAAAAGGTTTCGGCATGCTCGGCCAGACCCGGAATTTCTTCCGGATACATGCGCGAACCGGTGGCAATCACCAGAATGTCGTAAGCATGGACTCGCCCGCTGCGCGTTTTGACGTGCTGGTCATCGAGGTGAAACTCTTCCACCGGATCCACATGAAAACGGATGGTCGATTCCAGCAGGCTGGCCTGATCCCGGTACAACTCATCGGGGGTCATGCGTCCCACAGCCAGATACAGCAGACCCGGCTGGTACATGTGCTTGTCCGAAGCCGACAGCATCGTGATTTCCGCCTTGCCCGCCTTCAGTTCCGGAACCAGACGACGCGCCAGATTGTTTGCCAGGATCGTCCCACCCATTCCGCCACCCACAATCAGAATCTTCATGCCCCCTCCCGCTTCAAAGTATGTTGGAAACCCTGCGCCCCGAAAAACCCGGTGGAATGCGCCTGCCTATTTCGTCTTGCGCACCACGATATGCCAGACACCCTCGTTTTCCGTCGTGGAGACATAGTCATGTCCCACCCGGCGCACCCACTCGGGAATGTCATTGGCCGACCCCCTGTCCGTGGACAATACTTCCAGTTCATCCCCGATCTGACTGTGCTTCAGGGCCGCAATCAGTTCCATCAGCGGCCCCGGACAAAAACTCCCCTTGCCATCCACGATTTTTCTTTCCATCAGTGATTCTCCCTCAAAAAGTCCAGACCTGCCCGTCCTGAACCTCGGTCAGCAATCTGGTCAATCCGGTGGCTTCCCCCAGATAGTCCTCCAGTTGCCCGGAACCGATGTCCAGCACATCCATGGCCATGGAACAGGGATAAAGACGGGCTCCCCCCAACTCGATGGCCTGTTCAAACAACGTCTTGAATTCCGGGACGTTCCGGGCTTTCATCAAATCGCCCATGGGTCCCTCGTGCGGGGCCTCTGCCGTTGCCCCCTTGATAAAATGGGGCAAGGCATTCATGGACAGAAAGACCAGGACTTCCTGACCGCTCACCGCCGCCACCGAAGCCAGCATGGCCGCCGCTTGCAAGCGTTCCAGGGTCCCCGAGATCACCACGACACAGATTTTCCGACCCACCATTTTTTTCTCCTCGATTCGCGTTTTCCCCTCCCTTCAGGGAGAATTTTCCTTCATTTCCGGGCCCCTCTCCTGCAAAGCCAGGATTCTGCCCACCGTCACGAAGGACCCGCACACCACCACCCGATCTTCCGCCGCAGCTGCGGCGCAGGCCACGCCATAGGCCTGCTCGGGAGACGGATGCCACTGCACGGACCCCCGTATCCCCCGCAGCGCCGGTTCCATCTCCGCCCGACAAGCCCCGCGCGCTTCATGGAGGTCGGCCAGATACCAGTCATCCACCACGGAATCCAGGGCCTGGACCACCCCCGCCTGATCCTTGTCACGCAGCATGCCCAGAACCAGACGCGTCCGCCCGGCGCAGGTCGCCTTTTCCAGATTATGCGCCAGTTCCTGAGCAGCTTGTGGATTATGCGCCACATCCAGAATCACCTGGGGCGAAAGGCGCAAGGTCTGGAAACGCCCCGGCAGCACCGCGCCCGAAATCCCGCGCCGGCCCTGCTCCGGCGTCACCCGCACCGGCAGGCGTTGCAGCGCTGCCAGCGCCAGGGCGGCATTGCGGTATTGGAAGTCTCCGCGCAGGGAAGGTGCCGGCAGGTCAGACCAGGTCTGGTGGGGCAAATACAGGGTCCACCCCCCTTGCGCCTGTCTTTCCACCGTAAAATCCCGTCCCCACAGCCAGAGCGGAGTCTCCAATGCAACTGCGTGCTCCAACACACTGCGCGGAGGGTCCGGATCAGCGCAGAGCGCAGGGACCCGGGCACGAAAAATCCCCGCCTTTTCTGCGCCGATCGCCTCCCGGGTGGCGCCCAGCCACGTTTCATGGTCCATGGCGATCCCGGTCAGCAGAGATACGGCAGGCTCGAACAGATTGACCGCGTCCAGGCGCCCACCCAACCCCACCTCCAGCACCGCCACATCCACCTGCGCCCGCTGAAAAATATCCACTGCCGCCAGCGTACCGAATTCAAAGGGCGTCAGACTGATCTCCTGGCGGGCAGCTTCGATCCGGGCGAAAGCGGCACAGAGCCGGGCATCGGAGGCCGGGGTCCCGTCCACGACCACCCGCTCGTTGTAGCGCACCAGATGAGGGGAGGTGTAGGTTCCCACCCGATAGCCCGCCGCCTTCAGGATCGATGTCAGATAAGCGCAGGTGGACCCCTTGCCGTTGGTGCCCGCCACCATCAGAATCGGGTAGGAAGGGAAGAGGCGAAGCCGGTCGCGCACCTGACCGACCCGTTCCAGCCCCAGATCCATGGCATGGGGATGGATACGATCCAGGTAAGCCAGCCAGGCGGGCAGGGTCGCGGGCGGGGCGTTTTCCTCGCAACCCGCGAATTCCCGTTGCACCCTGCCGATATCCGATGAAACCATTCGTCACCCATCGCAAAATGAAACGGGGAATTATCGCCTGCTTCCCTCCCTCAGGGAACCCCCATCCCCCGAAATCTCAACGAATGAGAAGCGCGCGGAAATCGTTGACATTGGTGAGGGTGGGCCCTGTGATCACCAGGTCACCCAACGCCGAAAAAAAACCGTAGCCGTCATTGTCGGCCAGATGATCGGCCACCTTCAGTCCCAGATGTTCCGCGCGCGCCCAGGTATCCGGGAGCACCACGGCCCCGGCGTTATCCTCGGTCCCATCGATGCCGTCCGTATCGCCTGCCAGCGCAAATACCCCCGGTTCGCCCCGCAGAGCCAGGGTCAATGCCAGCAGAAACTCGACGTTTCGCCCTCCCCGCCCTTTACCCCGTACCGTCACCGTGGTCTCCCCTCCCGACAGCAGGACGCAGGGGCGTGCTGCCGGCTGGCCATGCCGCTTCACCTGATGGGCAATGCCCGCCATGACCTTCGCCACTTCACGCGCCTCCCCCTCGATGCTGTCGCCCAGAATCACCGGGGTGACCCCGGCTGCCCGCGCGACGGCCGCAGCCGCCTCTAGGGAATGCTGGGGGGTCGCGATGAGATGGGTCAAAGTCCGCGCCAGGCGGAGATCGCCCGGCTTTGGCGTTTCTTCCCGGGCGGCACAGAGATGGGCGTAAGCCCGTGCCTGATCCTGCAATCCGTATTTCTCCACAATCGCACGCGCCTCGGCAAAGGTGGTGGGATCCGCCACCGTGGGGCCGGAGGCAATCACGGTAGGGTCGTCGCCGGGCACATCGGAAATCAGCAGGGTGACCACCTGGGCCGGATAACAGGCCAGGGCCAGACGTCCGCCCTTGAGACTCGAAAGATGCTTGCGCACACAATTCATTTCGGTAATGGTGGCGCCGCTTCTGAGCAAACTCCGGTTCATGGTCTGCTTGTCCGCCAGGGTCAATCCCGGTGCCGGTGCCGCCAGCAGGGCAGAGCCTCCCCCGGAGATCAGGCAGATCACCAGATCATCCGCCGTCAATCCCTGAACGGCTTCGAGAATCCGTTGGCTGGCCCGTTGTCCCGCCTCGTCCGGCACCGGATGGGCGGCTTCGAGCACCTCGATGAAACGGGTGGGAACCTTGTGACCGTAACGCGTCACCACCACGCCCCCCAGGGCACCCGTCCAATGCTGTTCCAGCGCCTGGGCCATGGCCCCCGCCGCCTTGCCGGCACCCACCACCACCGTGCGCCCGCGTGGAACGGCTGGCAGAAAGGAAGGAAGTACCCGATGAGGGTCCGCAGCGGTCACGGCGGATTCAAAAAGGGAACGCAGGAACACGCGCTCGTTTGCGAAGGAGGGGGTGGTATTATTTTTCATAACAGGCGTTATAAATTTTCACAGAAGGGTCGAAAGTCGCTAGAATAGAGGCTTCATGCTCAAAATGATAGTCATTGTTACCCCCTTGGAGGATTTGTCGTGTTTGATTCCAGAAAGTTGCTTGCCGATACGGACCCCGAATTATGGGAGGCCATCCAGAAAGAGTATCGCCGGCAGGAAGACCATATCGAGTTGATTGCCTCGGAAAACTATGCCAGTCCTGCCGTCCTGCAGGCGCAGGGTTCCGTTCTGACCAACAAATATGCGGAGGGATATCCTGGCAAGCGTTACTATGGCGGCTGCGAATTTGTCGATCTGGCCGAACAACTGGCCATCGATCGCGTCAAGCAACTCTTTGGCGCTGAATACGCCAACGTCCAGCCCCATTCCGGCTCCCAGGCCAATGCCGCCGTGTACATGGCCATGCTCCAGCCGGGCGACACGATCCTCGGGATGTCCCTGGCCCATGGGGGACACCTGACCCATGGCGCCACCGTCAATTTCAGCGGCAAGCTCTACAAGTCGGTGAGTTACGGTCTTCATCCCGACACGGAGCGGATCGATTACGACGAAGTGGAACGCCTGGCCCAGGAACATAAACCCAAGATGATCGTGGCGGGCGCCTCGGCCTATTCCATGGTCATCGACTGGGCCCGTTTTCGTGCCATTGCCGATGCCGTGGGAGCCTATCTCATGGTCGACATGGCCCACTATGCCGGTCTCATCGCAGCGGGTGAATACCCCAGTCCCGTCGGGATTGCCCATTTCGTCACCTCCACCACCCACAAGACCCTGCGCGGCCCGCGGGGGGGGATCATCCTGTCCTCTGCCGAGTTTGAAAAACCGATCAACTCGATGATCTTCCCGGGAATTCAGGGAGGCCCCCTGATGCATGTCATCGCAGCCAAGGCCACCGCCTTCAGCGAAGCACTCAAACCCGAGTTCAAGTCCTACCAGAAGCGCGTCAAGGCCAATGCGCAAGCCATGGCGGAGACCTTCATCGAGCGTGGCCTGCGCATCGTTTCCGGCGGCACGGAAAGCCATCTCTTCCTGATGGACCTGCGTGCCCGCCAGATCACGGGCAAAGCCGCCGAGGCACTGCTGGGACGGGCCCATATCACGGTCAACAAGAATGCCATTCCCAATGATCCGGAAAAACCCTTCGTCACCTCCGGAATCAGAATCGGTTCACCGGCCCTGACCACCCGGGGTTTCGGCCACAACGAGGCACGCAAGGTCTCCCACCTGATCAGCGACCTGCTCGAGGCTCCAGAGGATGACAGCGTCCTGCAACGCGTACTCGCGGAAGTGGGCACACTCTGTCAGCGTCACCCCGTCTATCGCTAATCGCTCAGACATTCGTTTCAGGAGTCATCATGGCAGGTCATAATTTTCTTTTCGTTCCGGGCCCCTCCAACGTCCCCAACCGCGTTCTGCGCGCCATGGCGGTCCCCATGGAGGACCATCGCTCGGTCAAGTTCCCCGCCCTGACCCAGGAGATCCTGGCTGGTTTGAAAAGGGTCTTCAAGACGGAATCCGCCGCGCCCATCGTCTTCCCTTCCTCCGGGACGGGATGCTGGGAAGCAGCGCTGACCAACTGTCTGAACCCCGGGGACCAGATTCTGGCTTCCCGCTTCGGACAATTCAGTCACCTCTGGTGCGACATGGGAAGACGCCTGGGTTTCAACATGAACATCCTCGAGGTGGAATGGGGTGAAGGCGCTCCGGTCGAAGGGTACCGAAGCGCATTGGAGGCCGATGCAGGGCATCAGATCAAGGCGGTACTGGTTTGCCAGAATGAAACCGCCACCGGCGTGACCAGCGATGTTGCAGCCATCCGTCGGGTGATGGACGATTTGGGTCACCCTGCCCTGCTCTTTGTGGATTCGGTCAGTGGTCTGGGCAGTATCGACTTTCGCATGGATGAATGGAAGGTCGATGTCTGTGTCGCCGGTTCCCAGAAGGGTCTGATGTTGCCGGCCGGCATGGGAATCACCTGCGTCAGCCAGAAAGCCCTGCAAGCCGCCCAGAATAGCCGTCATCCCCGTTGTTACTTTGATTACCTCGACATGGTCAGGAGCAATGGCACCGGCTACTTCCCGTACACGCCCTCCATTCCCATGCTCTACGGTCTGCGTGAATCCCTGGTCATGCTGGAAGAAGAAGGACTCGAAAACGTCTTCGCCCGGCACCATTACCTGGCCGAAGGAGTCCGTGCCGCCGTCACCCAGGGCTGGAAATTATCCCTCTGTGCCAAGGCGCCCCACTGGTACTCCGACTCGGTTTCAGCCATCGTGGTTCCTGCCGGGTTCAATGCTGCCGAAGTCATCGAGCGGGCCTTCCGCCGTTACAATCTGGCACTGGGCGCCGGGCTTTCGAAAGTGGCGGGCAAGGTTTTCCGTATCGGGCATCTGGGCGACCTCAACGAGGTGATGCTGATGGGCGCCATCGCGGGTGCTGAACTGGCCATGCTGGACTGTGGCATTCCCGTCACCCCCGGAAGCGGGGTAGCCGCCGCCACCCGGTTCTGGCACGCCCATGAGGCCCCGGTTGGCCTGGGAGCAGGTGCATGAGCAAACGCGTGGTCTTTCTGGACCGCGCCTCCCTCAAGGCGCAGGTCCGTACCCCGGATTTCTCCGACGATTATGTCGAATATGACCAGACCGCCCCCGCACAGGTGGTGGAACGCCTGCGCGGCGCCCAGGTGGCCATCACCAACAAGGTGGCGTTACGCGCCGAGGTCCTGAACCAACTCCCCGATCTCGAAATGATCGCCGTGGCGGCCACGGGGTACGATGTAGTGGACATTCCCGCCTGTCAGGCTCGCGGCATTCGGGTCGCCAACATCCGCAATTATGCCGTCCACACGGTGCCGGAACATGCCTTCGCCCTGATTCTGGCCCTGCGCCGCAATCTGCTGGCCTATCGCCAGGACGTGGAAAACGGGGTCTGGCAGGCCTCCCCCCAATTCTGTTTCTTCGATCACCCCATCGGTGACCTGTTTGGGTCCACCCTGGGCATCATCGGCGAAGGGGTTCTGGGTCAGGGAACGGCGCGGATTGCCACGGGGTTTGGCATGAAGGTCCTGTTCGCCGGCCATGCCGGCCCCAGGCATGAGGGAATCAGTTACACCCCCCTGGAAGAGGTCCTCGAACAGGCCGACGTTCTCTCCCTGCATTGTCCGCTCACGGCCAATACGCGCAACCTCATCGGCGAAAAGGAACTGCGCCGCATGAAACCCACAGCGCTCCTCATCAATACCGCCCGGGGCGGTCTGGTGGATGAGGCCGCATTGATCCGTGCACTGGATGAAGGGTGGATCGGGGGGGCGGGGTTCGATGTCCTGACCACCGAACCTCCCACCCAGGGTCATCCACTGCTCGACGTACGCCGTCCCAACTTCATCCTGACCCCCCACGTCGCCTGGGCCTCCGATGGCGCCATGCAATTCCTGGCGGATCAACTGATCGACAACATCGAAGCCTGGCAGCGCGGGACCCCCCAAAACCTGGTGGTCTGAAACCGGCCACGGCGGGGATATCCGGCGCCTCGCCCGCCCCTGGCCGGGGAGGGCGAGAGTCGTCTTTTTGACCATCTCCATGTTATCATCGCGAAATTATTAACAGGAGGTGACATGGATATTCATGAGTATCAGGCCAAGGAATTGTTGGCGCAGCATGGAGTTCCCATCCCGCGCGGCAAAGTGGTCTATACCCCGGAGGAAGCTGCCCAAGCCGCGACGAATCTCGGGAGCGAACTGTGGGTCGTCAAGGCACAGGTCCACGCCGGTGGACGCGGCAAGGCAGGCGGCGTTCGTCTGTGCAAGACCGTCCAGGAAGTGACCAACGTCGCTGAAATCCTCCTCGGCACCACCCTCGTCACCCATCAAACCGGCCCTGAAGGCAAGATCGTGCAACGCCTCTACATCGAGGCGGCCGAACCCTTCGATCGGGAAATTTATCTGGGGATCGTCCTGGATCGCAAGACCCAACGCATCCGCATCATTACCTCGGCCCAGGGGGGCATGGAGATCGAGGAAATCGTCAAAACCCACCCCGAGGCCGTGCTCCAGGTCGAAGTGGAACCTGCCGTCGGACTTCAGGCTTTTCAGGCACGGGAACTGGCCTTTGGTCTGGGTGGATTGACCCTCAAGCAGGTCCAGCAATTTGTTACCATCACCCTGGGCGCCTATCGGGCCTTCCGCGACCTGGATGCTTCCATGATGGAAATCAATCCGCTGGCGGTGACCAGGGCAGGTCATCTGCTTGCGCTGGATGGCAAGATGTCCTTCGATGACAATGCCCTCTTCCGTCATCCCGAACTGCACGAAATGCACGATCCCGCCCAGGAAGACCCCCGCGAAGCCCAGGCACACCTGCACGGGCTGAACTATGTGGGCCTGAGCGGCGATATCGGCTGTATCATCAACGGCGCCGGGCTGGCCATGGCCACCATGGACATGATCAAGTATGCCGGGGGCGAGCCCGCCAATTTTCTGGACGTCGGTGGCGGCGCATCCCCGGAACGCGTGGCCGAGGCATTCCGTCTGGTCCTGTCAGACGCCAACGTCAAGGCCATCCTGGTCAACATCTTTGCCGGGATCAACCGTTGTGACTGGGTCGCCCAAGGCGTCGTCCAGGCCGCCCGCAACCTGAAAGTGCCGCTTGTCGTCCGACTGGCCGGAACCAACGTGGAAGCTGGGCAAAAGATCATCCGGGAAAGCGGTCTGCCCATCATCAGCGCCGACACCCTGGCAGAGGCTGCCGAACGCGCCGTGGCTGCCGCCCATGGCAAAAACGCGTAACGCGCATTCAGGAGATACCGATTCATGAGCATTCTTATTGATGAAAACACCAAGGTCATCGTTCAGGGATTCACAGGCGACAAGGCCACTTTCCACGCGACCGAAATGATCGAGTACGGCACGAATGTGGTGGGCGGCGTCACCCCGGGCAAGGGGGGCATGAAACACCTCGATCGTCCCGTCTTCGATACCGTACGGCAAGCCGTGGAAGCTACCGGCGCCGAAGCCAGTCTCGCCTTCGTCCCCCCACCCTTTGCCGCCGATGCCCTGATGGAGGCTGCCGAGGCGGGACTGAAACTGGTCTGCATCATTACCGATGGCATCCCCACCCAGGACATGATGCGCGTCAAACGCTACCTGCTGCGCTACCCCAGGGAAACCCGAACCCTGATCGTCGGCCCCAACTGCGCCGGCATCATCAGCGCCGGGCGAGCCATGCTGGGAATCATGCCGGGACACATCTACAAGCGCGGCAATGTGGGCATCGTCTCCCGCTCCGGCACGCTGGGCTATGAAGCCGCCGCCCAGATGACCGCCCTGGGCATCGGCGTTTCCACCAGTGTCGGAATCGGTGGCGACCCCATCAACGGCAGTTCCTTCCTCGACCACATGGCGCTTTTCGAACAGGATCCAGACACCCATGCCGTGGTCATGATCGGCGAGATCGGTGGCCCCCAGGAAGCCGAAGCCGCCCAGTGGGTCAAGGAAAACATGAGCAAGCCCGTGGTCGGGTATGTCGCCGGACTGACCGCCCCCAAGGGCCGCCGCATGGGTCATGCCGGGGCCATCATCTCCGCTGAGGGAGATACGGCTGGCGAGAAGGCCGAGATCATGAAATCCTACGGCCTGTTCGTTGCGCCCAGTGCCTCCGAGTTGGGCAGCACCGTCGCTCAAGCCATCGCCACCCTTTAACTGGAGTTTCCATTCATGAGTTTTACCCAGATTACCCCTGCCACTGCCCGGCTGCATCGTTCCGAACTGGCTGTGCCGGGATCCAACGTCAGTCTTTTTGAAAAAGCCGCCCGTTCCAAAGCCGACATCGTTTTCCTGGACCTGGAAGATGCCGTTGCGCCGGACGACAAGGCCACGGCACGCAAGAACATCATCCAGGCCCTGAACGACATCGATTGGGGGCACAAGACCCTGATGATCCGCATGAACGGACTGGATACGCATTACGCCTACCGCGATGTGGTGGACGTGGTGGAGGCCTGCCCTCGTCTGGACATGATCCTGATTCCCAAGGTGGGGGTTCCCCAGGATCTGTACGCCATGGATATGCTCGTCACCCAGATCGAGAATGCCATGGGACGGACCAAACGCATCGGCTTCGAAGCCCTGATCGAAACCGCGTTGGGTCTGGCCAACGTGGAGGCCATTGCCCAGGCCAGCCCACGTCTGGAAGCCATGAGTTTCGGGGTTGCCGACTATGCCGCATCGACCCGCGCCCGAACCACCATTATCGGGGGCGTGCACAAGGACTCCGGGGTACTCACGGACAAGGATGAAAACGGTCACCGCGACTATTTCTGGACGGACCCCTGGCATGCGGCCCAAACCCGCATGCTGGTCGCCTGTCGGGCTTACGGTCTGCGCCCCGTGGATGGCCCGTTTGGCGATTTCAGCGACCCCGATGGCTTCATCGCTGCAGCCAATCGGGTGGCCGTGTTGGGTTACGAAGGGAAATGGGCCATCCATCCTTCCCAGATCGACCTGTGCAACCAGGTCTTCACGCCCAGTGATGCCGAAGTCCTCAAGGCCAAACGCATTGTGGAAGCCATGGAACAAGCCGCGCGCGAAGGGCGCGGTGCCGTTTCGCTGGATGGGCGCCTGATCGACATCGCCAGTATCCGGATGGCCGAAAGCCTGCTCAGCAAGGCGCGGACCATGGGTCTGGACGCCTGAGGGGGATTTCCCGGATGGCCGAATCGGCCCTTCCCTTCACCCCCCCCCTCCAGCGCTGGATTCTGGGGGTCACGGGGGGGGTGGCTGCTTACAAGGCAGCCGAACTCACCCGCCTGATGGTCAAGGCAGGCCTCGAGGTTCAGGTCGTCATGACCGAGGCAGCCACACGTTTCGTCACTCCCCTTACGTTCCAGGCACTTTCCGCCCGCCCTGTGGCGACGCACCTGTGGGATCCCCTGCGTGAAGGAGGCATGGATCACATCGATCTGGTCCGTCGTGCCGATGCCATCCTGATCGCGCCCGCCAGTGCAGACTGTCTGGCCCACATCGCCACGGGATTGGCGGACGACCTGCTCACCACCCTCGTCGCCGCGCGGACCATTCCTCTCTTCGTCGCCCCCGCCATGAATCAGGCCATGTGGCAAAACCCTGCAAATCAGCGCAATGTGGCGCTGTTGAAGGAAGATGGCGTGGTATTTCTGGGCCCCGCCAGGGGATCCCAGGCCTGTGGAGAATCGGGCCTGGGACGCCTTCTGGAGCCCAACGAGATCATGGCGCATCTGTCGCCCCATTTCAGCAGTCACCCGCTGCCCTGTCTGCAGGGAAAAAAGGTCTTGCTGACCGCCGGTCCCACCGTGGAAGCCATCGATCCCGTTCGCATCCTGTCCAATATCAGTTCCGGAAAGATGGGATACGCCCTGGCAGAAGCCGCCCTCGCCAGCGGCGCCGAAGTCGTCCTGGTCAGCGGCCCCACTGCCCTGGTGGCCCCCGCCGGTTGTCGCCTCATTCCGGTGCGCAGCGCTGCCCAGATGCGCGATGCCGTTTTATCCGAAATTTCCCATACGGACCTGTTCTTCGCCGTTGCCGCCGTGGCGGACTATACGCCGGCTTCTCCCAGCGGTCACAAGATCAAGAAAGGCGGAGGGCCCCTGACCTTGACCCTGGTCCCCACCTCCGACATCCTCGCCACCGTGGCTTCCTTGCCAAACCCTCCCTTTTGCGTGGGATTTGCGGCCGAAAGCCAGAATCTCGAGGAATACGCCAAACACAAGCGTCTCGCCAAAAAGATCCCCCTGATCGTGGGTAATCTGGCCCAGCGAGCGCTGGGCCAGGACGATAACGAGGTCATTCTGTTTGACGACCACGGACGTCACCCGCTTCCGCCTGCCTCCAAACCGGAATTGGCCCGGCAAATCCTGAGTCATGCAGTGGCCCTGATGGCTCACCGTGAAAGTTCTTCCTGATCTTACCGAGGCTCTCATGATTCCCCTGCAGGTAAAAATTCTCGATCCACGTCTGAGAGACAATCTTCCCACCTATGGAACGGCGGGCGCAGCAGGCCTCGACCTGCGTGCCTGTCTGGAAGAACCCTTGAGTCTCTATCCGGGGCAAACCGAACTGATTCCCTCCGGCCTGGCCATCCACATTGGCGACCCGAACTTCGCGGCCATGATCCTGCCCCGTTCCGGGTTGGGCCACAAACACGGAATCGTCCTGGGCAATCTGGTGGGTCTGATCGATTCCGATTACCAGGGTCAGGTATTGGTCTCTCTCTGGAATCGTGGGCATGAAGTCTTCGAAATCAAACCCATGGAACGCATGGCCCAACTGGTGGTGGTCCCTGTGGTTCAGGCGCGTCTCGAAGTGGTCGAATATTTTTCCCTGAGCGACCGGGGGGAAGGGGGTTTCGGCAGTACCGGGAGGCATTGAGCATGCCCCACCAGGGCATCCTGCTTTTTGCCCACGGTGCCCGTGATCCGCTCTGGGCCAGACCCTTCCTCGACATTCTGGATAAAGTCCGCTCCCTTCGCCCGACCCAGCACGTCGATCTGTGTTTTCTTGAACTGATGCACCCTTCCCTGGACCAGGCTGTCCAGGCGCAAATCCGCCTGGGGGTCACCGATCTGACCATCGTCCCCCTGTTCATGGCGCAGGGTGGGCATTTGCGCCAGGACCTTCCCACCCTGATCGAAACCCTGCACCGTCAGCATCCTGCGCTGCAAATCCGGGTTACCCCCGCCCTGGGAGATTCCCCCGAGTTGCTCGAAGCCATCGCCCAGTGGGTCGTCGCCCGAGTGTGATCACAAAACCTCGCATCGAGGCCTTTCACCCCTTCGGGAGGAACCCGGCCACCGTGCGGGCAAACGATTTCACATCGATGGGTTTGTCGATATAGCCATCGAAGCCGCTGGCCAGGAGCAACTCACGTTCCCCCTTCATTGCACTGGCCGTCAACGCAACAACGGGAATATGCCGCGTCAACTCATTGGCCTTGATGTGCCTCATCGCGTGTTTGCCGTCCATCACCGGCATGCGCAGGTCCATGAGAATCAAAGCCAGGGGTTCCGATTCTGCGATCTCGATGGCATTTCTGCCATCCGAAGCGCCCACGGTCTCGTGTCCCGCCAGTTCAAGCGTGATACAGGCCAGTTGCAGGTTCAACGCATTGTCGTCAACCACCAGAATTTTGCTCATCAACCCCCCTCATCGCCGCATACGCAGCGATCACCGCCGGATTTCAAGGCAAACGCCACACGCGCATTCAGTTGCGCCACCAGATCCTCCGGGGTGAATGCACCCATCCCAAATTGTACGCATCCAAAGGAGGCGGTAAAATTACCGACCTCGCCACCGGCCAGGGGAAACTTGTGGATGCGAATCCGCAATCGCAACTTCTCGGCCACCCGTTCGGCCACAGTTTGCGTGGTGCCTGTCAAAATCAGCATGAAGGACGCCTCGCTGGAGCGAACCAGTACATCCCCTTCGCGGGTGACCGAATTCACCAACTCGACGATCTCCCTGAGCGCGGCCACCCCCCAGTGCTGACCGTATTTTTTCACATAGGCGTCATAAGCCTCCATCTGCCAACCCACCAGTGAAAAGGTCTGACCGTATCGTTCGGCACGATTGCACTCCTGCGTCAAACGCAGTTGCCGGTAACGCAGATTATAGCAGCGCAACACGCTGTCCATCAGCCGTGCCTGCACCGGATACAACAATTCCATGGAGCGCAGTTCCCGCAACAGATCGGCGCGACCGGTGGTCCCTTTGGTCAGTACCTTTTCCACTTCCTGACCAAGCCGCATGACCTCTTCACGCGTCAAGTCCTTGGCCGAGAAGATGACGACCGGAATATCACAGGCGGTGGGATGGCGTTTCAATTCCTCGACCACCTTGAATCCGCTGAGCCCCGGCATCATCAAGTCCAGGATGATCAGATCCGGATCGTGTTCAATGGCCGCCTGGATGCCATCGCGTCCATTGGCAGCCAGCAGGAGGCGATAACCCTGGCCCCGGAGACATTCCCTGATGTATTCGCGCACACTGGCCTCATCGTCGATCACGAGCACCGTCATGCCCGGCGCATGCGGGCTTTGGCGACCGTGACGGGTAATCAGGTTCACCAGGTCATTTTTGGTCACCTGCTTGTCCATGGTGTCGACGGTCCCGAGCGAAAAACTGGGCGACTCGGCATCGCCGCCAAGCAACACGAGCGGAATGTGCCGGGTGGCCTTGCGTGAGCGCAGCAGATGCAACTGGCGATAAATGTCCACGGGGTCATCCGGTATGCCGACGATGATCAGGAAGGGACATTTTTCTTCCGCCAGAGGTTCGACATGCACCAGATCGGTCATTTCACCCAGGTATCCTTCCTCCCGCAGCAAGGAAGACACGGCGGCGGCGCGGGCCTTGTCATCATCGACGATCAGAATGACCGGCAACTCCGCCAACCCGGGAAGGTCTTCCTCGACCACTTCCATGAGCGCCCGGATTTCGGCATTTTCAGCCGGCCTCCCCTCTATGGGGACCATCATCACCTCACCTTCAGCCGCCACCATCCGCACCGGCAGCGTAAAGACGAACAGGCTGCCCTTGCCTGGCCTGCTCTCGACCCGGATGGAACCGCCCTGCATCTCCAGCAGGCGACGCACCAACGTCAACCCAAGTCCCGTGCCACCGAACTCGCGCGTCAATCCCCCCTCGACCTGGACAAAGGGCTGAAAAATGCGCTCGACGTCTGCAGGTTCGATGCCAATCCCGCTGTCCCGCACCCAACCCTCGAACAGGGCATGGGCATCGTCGCCCTTGATGGAAAAGCCTGCCTCGATGCGCCCTCCATCGGGCGTGAACTTGATCGCGTTTCCGATCAGGTTGACCCACACCTGTTGCAATTTACCGGCATCGAGATAGGCGGTGCGATCCTCTTCGGGCAAGACGAGATTGACTTCCAGCCGCTTCTTGTCCAGTAGCGGCCTGAGATGATTGATCATGAATTTGAGGACAGTACCCGGAATCGTGGGCTCCTGATAGATATCCAGCATGCCCGCCTCGATCTTGGACAGGTCCAGCAGGCTGTTGATCAACTCCAGCAACCGCTTGCCGCTGACATTGATATATTCGACATATTCCTTCTGTTTGGCTGGCAGTTCCTTTGCCTTCACGAGGAGCAGGTCGGAAAAGCCGATAATCGCATTCAGGGGCGTGCGCAACTCATGGCTGGTGTTGGCCAGGAACTGGTTTTTTGCCTCGCTGGCATGGCGCAACTCGTCATTCATCAGTTCCAGTTCGATTTCATGGCTGCGCAGCAGACGATTGGCGCTGTTGAGTTCGCTGGTGCGCATGGCCACACGATTTTCCAGTTCGGCATTGGCCTCTTGCAGACGCTCGAACTGTTGCGCGTTGGACAAGGCCACGGCGCAACTGGACGCCAGCATTCGCACTGCCGATTCGTCGCTGTCGGAAAATGCCCCTCCCCCCTTCTTGTCCGTCAGATACAATGCCCCGATCATCTGGCCGGCAAACTCGATCGGAACGCCAAGGAATGTGGTCATGTGTGGATGACCTTCCGGGAAGCCGATGGATTTCAGATGGCTGGCGATATTTTCCACGCGCACCACCTGACGCTCGTTCCACAGGAGCCCGAGCAAACCCAGCCCCTGGGGCGGATGAACTTTGAGTTTCTCCAGTTGGGCACCGTCCATCCCCAGGGGAACGAACTGCTTCTCGCCATCCTTCAGGTAGGACAGCATGGCATAACGTGCATCCGTCAATTGCATCGCCAGTTCACCGATCTTCCTGAGCACCACTTCGTCGACCAGTTCGCGGGAAAGACCGATGATGGCTTCGTAAACGGTTGCCTGCTGAATCGCCTGCTGCTGCAGGTGGCTCACCAGTTCGTTGAACATGTTTGCGAGACTGCCCAGTTCATCGGTGCGATCCAGCGTCACGCGGTAGGAGTGGTCCCCCTCCAGTTCGATCTTTTTCGCACCGGCCTGCAGCAGGCCGATAGGCCGGATCACTTCGCGGTTCAACAGCCACATCAATAATGCGCCCATCAGCAGAATGATCGCGGCAACCGACCAGAGGATTTTGCTGCGCTGACCGGCAATGGCCTTGGTCAGAACGCTGGTCGGCACGGACAGTTTGAGTACGCCACGCACGGGATTCGCGGGAGCCCCGTCATAGCCGTGGCATTGCAGGCAGGCATCCTCGAGACGGACAGGCAGCAGCAAGGTCAGACGACCGTTTTCGACGATCCTGGTCTCGGTCCCGGCAGCAGCGGTGGCAAACGGTTGCCCGAGAGATGGTGACAGGGTTTCCGGTCTGGCCGCCCGATCATGGTGTGCAAAGCGTTTCCGGCCCAGCCAGGCGTTGACCCGGTCGATGGTGGCGTCGTCCACAAACGCCTCGGTACCGTCGCGCCGGTAGATGCGCACATCATCGAAGTCGGTCGTCTGCCTGACACGTTTCAACCAGTCATGCGCAATCGGCCCTTCGCCGGCCAGCATGATGGATTTCAGACTGGCTTCCAGCGCCAGTGCCGACTGTTCGGTGGATTGCTCCGCCTGCTCCGTCATGGACTGGCGCTCGCTGTGGTCGAGCCAGGTCAGTCCGCCGGCCAGCAGCAGGGCCAGAACCGCCCCCAGAGTAACGCTCAACCGCAGGCCCAACTTCGATCTAAACATGACCACCGTCCCCCTTGATGCCGTGCGCCCGTTGTTGGTCAGGAGAAGCAACTGGCGGCGAGGCCAGACAGGCGCCGACGATGTCCAGAAGCCGGCGTGCTTCCACGGGTTTGGGCAACAGGGCCGCCACCCCGGCGGATCGCGCAGCCTGCACAACCTCGAACCGGTCAAAAATCGCCGTGACCACAATGATGACCATGTCGTCGAGATCCGGATCCGCCCTGATGCGGCTCAGTACCTCCAGGCCATCGATACCGGGCATGAGAATGTCCAGCACCAGCACATCCGGTCGCCATGCGCCAATTCGCATCAGCCCCGTGTAACCGTCGTGGACGCATTGAATTTCCGAAGGGAAGTCGGCCTGTTCCAGTACCGCCCTGAGCAAGGTGCATTCGGAAGGATCGTCGTCGACGATGAGCATGCGCGCCGGGGTCGTCCTGTCCCGTCCCGGGATCGACAGACCCCTCGCCCGCATGAATGCGTAAAGATCGTCTTTCGAAATGCGCCAGTGACCGCCGGGGGTGCAAACCCCCCGCAAATCGCCGCTGTTTATCCAGCGCTTGACCGTATTCAGACCCACGCCAAGCATGCGCGCTGCTTCTCCAGTTGTCATATACCTGATCCGTTTTCATAACAAGTTACAACTCGCCAACAGGCCATGCCGTACAATTTCCCCGGCCCTGCCTTTGGCCCTGATCTGCGGGTAGTATAACGGATAGTATGGACGGTATGGACATTTTGGATAGATCGTGGGTAAAATCCCCCTTACCCAATCCGACTACTCGAGTGACGTGCGACATGAATAAAACATCAAACGGTTTCATGAAACACGGCCCAGCGAAGCACGCCATCGCATTCAAGATCCAGTTGTCCGTCCAGTCCCTCCTGCTGCTGGTCAGCATTGCCGCCGCCGCATCTTTCTATGGGTTCGAGAAGAATTCCATGCGCCAGGACGAACAAAGCAAGATCGAGGTATTGGCCGATGGCGTGATCAACGGAGCCAACATGCTCATGATCAACGGGATCATCAGCGATGTAGAACAGAGGAAACTCTTCATCCGGAAGATGGGTTCAAGCGAGAATGTCAAATCCCTGCGACTGATCAGGAACAAACTGGTGCAGACACAGTACGGCATGGGACTACCGGAAGAGCAGCCCGTCGGAGACGAGGAAAGGCAGTCCCTGGACGATGGCAAGAAGCGCTTCAGGATCAGCGGCAATCTGCTGCACGGGATCGTCCCCTACACCGAGAGCCACAATTTCAGGGGAACCGACTGCCTGTTGTGCCATGTGGTGCCAGTGGGCTATCACAATGGCGCCTCGGTCATCGACCTGGACATCTCGGCCGATCAGGCCAAACTGGATCGGCTTGTCTGGATCTCGGCGATCGTCGTGATCGTCATTCAGATTCTCCTGTGGTTTCTGATCCGTTTCATTCTGACCAGGTTCGTATCGGTCCCCGCCAGCAGGATGCAGACAACGATCCAGGAGATCGCAAGGACTGGCGATTTCACGATGCGCGTGGACGTGCATTCCGAAGACGAGATCGGGCAAACCAGTCGCGCGTTCAATGGTCTCATGGAAACCCTGCAGCAATCGTTCCGCCAGATCCATGACGGGATCGAGAAACTGGCCGAATCGTCCCATGCGCTTTCAGTCTCGTCGCATCAGGTTGCAACCGGCTCCGCGCATCAAAGCGAAGCCACCACCGCAATGGCGGCAACCGTGGAGCAGATCGTGGTCAGCATCAGCCACATTTCCGAGGGGAGCCAGGAGGCAATGAGGCTTTCACGGCACTCCGGCGAACTTTCCGAACAGGGAAGCAAGGTCATTCACCGCGCTTCGGAAGAAATGAAACGGATTGCCGATGTTGCGAAAGAAACTTCGCAGTCCATAGAAAATCTCGGGAAACAATCGGCCAAGATTTCCTCCATCGTCGAGGTCATCAAGGAAATCGCGGACCAGACCAACCTGCTCGCTCTGAATGCCGCCATCGAGGCAGCACGCGCCGGAGAACTGGGGAGAGGTTTTGCCGTGGTGGCGGATGAAGTCCGCAAACTGTCTGAAAGAACTGGTATGGCAACGGCCGAAGTGGCGCAGACGATCGACACCATACAGCAGGCTTCCCGAATGTCCGTGGACAGCATGACCGCCATGGTCAACCAGGTCCATGAAGGCGTGGAATTGGCCGATCAGGCAGGCGAAGCCATCAATCAGATCAGGCTGGGATCCGGGCAGGCGGCCAATACGGTCGGGGAAATGTCGACCGCCCTGAACGAGCAAACCGCTGCAAGCAATGACATTGCCACCCATATCGAAAAAATCTCCCAACTGACGGAGAAGAACAGCGTCGCTGCAGAAACCACGGCCGATGCCGCCAGCCACCTCGAACACCTGGCCGATGACATGCGCACCACAATCAACCGGTTCAAGATTTGAACCCGACAGAGGCGACGAAAATGGCATCCTTTGCGGGAACCCTGGCAGGTAACTCACGGAGCCGAGTACTCATCGTGGATGACGACATGCAGACACGACGCCTGCTCGATGTCCTGCTCCAAAGCGAAGGGCTTGAAACAACGCTGGCCGAAAATGGTCAGCAAGCTCTGGAAGTTGTAAAAACCTTCAAACCCCATCTGATCCTTCTGGATCTGATCATGCCTGGCATGACCGGATTCGAAGTGGTTATGAAACTCAAAGAGAATTCAGACACGCGGTCGATACCGATCATTCTGGTCAGCGCCCTGGAAGATCGGACTTCGCGTCTGCAAGGACTGAAGGCTGGAGCCGAAGAGTTCCTCACCAAGCCCATCGACCACATGGATCTTCAAATTCGCGTACGCAATCTGCTGCAACTGAAAAAATTCAACGATTTTCTGGAAAGCCATAACCAGATACTGGAAACCAAGGTTCAGGAGCGCACCAATGCGTTGCGTGAATCGTTCGTTGAATCGATATTCACCCTTATCCGCGCCGCAGAATTTCGTGATGACGAAACGGGCGATCATGTGAAGAGAATCAGTCATTACAGCCGGGAACTGGCGGAACAACTCGGAATGGACGAGGAATTCTGCGACCTCATTTTTTACGCCAGCCCCATGCACGATATCGGAAAAATCGGCATTCCCGACCACATCCTGCTGAAGGCAGGAAGCCTGGACTCCGCCGAATGGGCGATCATGAAAGGTCATACCACCATCGGTGCCCAGATTCTGGCGAACAGTTCTTCCCCTTACCTGAAGATGGGGTATGACATTGCCCTGGGTCACCACGAACGCTGGGACGGCAGCGGTTATCCCGGCGGCCTCCAGGGAGAGGAAATCCCTTTGCCAGCGCGGATCATGCAGCTCGCGGATGTCTACGATGCCCTGCGCAGCGAACGTCCGTACAAACCCGCACTCGGGCACGAAAAGGCCCTTGACATCATTCTCAATGGAGATGGGCGCACCCTGCCCGCCCATTTCGACCCGGCAGTACTGGAGGCATTCCAGCACCGGGCAGAGACCATGGAAGAGATATTTGCTGGCAGTGGTGAACACACCCCCTATTGAGACCGCGGGCGAGCCTTGCTCGGCACGGTGGAGCGTCATTCTCGATAGGGAAGACCGCTCGGCCAATGTTTCGGCGGAGATCTTCCGTCGCAGCCGAGCAAGTCTCAGTCGTTCACCAAACTCGGCAAGCAACTTCCGTTCGGAGGGAAAAATGGGTTGCTTTTTGCTTGGCATGTATCACATGATAGACCAATAAAGGCATATCCGTAAACTATGCGATCCAAGACGGACAAGGGTACGCAATGGGATGGACGCCCCCACCCGCAGCGACCTTTTGTTACAGGTCTTCTGGTGTGATACCGGTATGTTTTGCCATGCGTGCCAGCATCTTGGGTCCGATTTCCTCCCTGTCATGGAAGGCGAACACGACATCAGGCCAACCATCTCGGGCAAGTGTTCGGTGAGAACCCGATTGCCGCTTAATCGTCCAGCCAATACTGAGTAATGCCGAAAGAAGTCGCTTGGCCTTTACTGACGGCCACCTGTTCATGCCGCCGCGGGAATTGAGATGTGAATGGCAACAGGACGCGACTCCCGCGACTCCAATCGCTCGGCCATAGTCCGCAAAGCAAGGGCCTCGACCGTCGCCATTGCGTTGTCCGCAGTGATTCCGTAGGACATTACGCCGGGAAGTTGGGGTACCTCAGCCAACCACCTGCCATCATCTTCCTGTTCACACTCGATACTGAAGTCCATGACTATTGCCTCCAAAGAAAGCCCATTATCCGGCGAAGTCTAGCACAAAATCCGGCGAATTCTGGCCTCGCGTTTCAGATCGCGCCTGAATTGCCCCGTTTGCTTAATCGTCCGCATCAAGTACTGCCTGGAGTTCATCGAGGCTAACGGTCTCCAGTTTTCCCTGGCGTGATTCCCTCATCGCAGCGACAGTGGCCGCATTGGGAACCAGTGGGTCGAAAGGGTGAATTGTTTGGATCGGCTTGCCAGTTATAAAGGACAATCCCAGGACAACCAGAACGAGACAATTTGAGAACGAATGTGAAATAATAGGACAATTCTAGGACACTGCCGCCTCGCAATCGGGCGTTATCCACATGCAGAATTGATGGTGTGGATAACTTGAAATCGTCTGAAACCCAATACTGGCGGGGTTTTTGGCGGAGAGGGCGGGATTCGAACCCGCGTTAGGGTATTACCCTAAACACGCTTTCCAGGCGTGCGACTTAAACCGCTCATCCACCTCTCCGGGTGAGATTATTTGATCTTGGCTTCTTTGTAGGGGACATGCTTGCGGGCGACGGGATCAAATTTCTTGATTTCCATCTTCCCGGGCATGGTTTTCTTGTTCTTGGTGGTGGTGTAGAAATGACCGGTACCAGCGGTCGATTCCAGTTTGATCTTGTCACGCATGTAGAGAATTCTCCTTGGAATTAACCTTGCAGAGCCGTTCCACCCAACTCGGCGAGAACGACCTCGATGCCTTTCTTGTCGATCAGGCGAAGCCCCGCATTGGAAACGCGCAGACGGATCCAGCGGTTCTGACTTTCCAGCCAGAAACGACGATATTGCAGATTGGGTAGAAAACGCCGTTTGGTTTTGTTATTGGCGTGGGACACATTGTGGCCAACCATGGGTTTTTTCCCGGTGACCGCGCAGACGCGTGCCATGTTGTAACTCCCGTATTAAAGTGTATGGACAAGGTTAAACGAGGATTATCGCATGAAATATCCGGTTTCGGCAACAACCAATTCACAGCCCCGCCGGTCCCATGAAAAAATCCGTCAGGAGGCCCTCCCCTCCAACAGTTTCGGCGCAGAAGACATCTGCTGGCTGCGCCCACCTCGACCCTGCCATGGCCGCGATGCTGCTACAATCCCGGGGGACAAGGTCGGGTTGACCACCGGATTCCCGTCGTTCCAACAGCGCAGCATTTGACTGGATACTCAGGAATTGCCCATCATGAGTCGTACGCAAAGCAAACCAGGTCTCGGTGTCATGGGACTATCAGCACTGGGAATCGTTTTTGGCGATATCGGGACGAGCCCGCTGTATACCTTCAAAACCATTCTCAACATGACGGGTAACATGCCTGCACCCGACGTCATCCTCGGAATACTTTCACTGATTCTATGGACGCTCGTCATCGTCACCTCAGTGAAATACATAGGCTTTGCGATGCGAATCGACAATGACGGGGAAGGCGGGGTTCTTGCCCTGATGTCCTTGCTCGCCGTCAAGAAACACCGGAGGCCGACGATCGTTGCCATCGGATTGTTTGGGGCCGCACTGATTTATGGCGATGGAGCGATCACGCCAGCCATTTCGGTTCTTTCTGCGCTCGAGGGGTTGAACATTGCCACACCGTCTCTCGGCCCCTATGTTCTGCCCGCCGCAGTGGCGATTCTCGTCGCACTCTTCGCAATCCAGCCTCTTGGCACAGAGCGAATCGGCAAAGCATTTGGCCCGATTATGGCGGTCTGGTTTTTCTCGATCGCAATCCTTGGCCTGTGGGGAATTTCCCGACACCCGGCCGTCCTGGTTGCTCTGAACCCGATTTACGGCATTCGTTTCCTTTTCTCAAACGGGTTCACGAGTTTTCTTGTGTTGGGCGGGGTCTTCCTGTGCGTAACGGGTGCAGAGGCACTCTATGCAGACATGGGGCATTTCGGCCCCCGTCCGATCAGACTTGCCTGGTCGGCCATCGTACTCCCCAGCCTGGCGCTGAATTATGCAGGGCAAGCCGCTATCGTACTCGGCGGTGCATCCACGACCGATAATATTTTTTATCAGTTGTGTCCGGGTCCCATCCTCATCCCCTTCATCGTCCTGGCAACGATCGCAACCATCATTGCCAGCCAGTCGATCATCACGGGGGCATTCTCGATGACCCGTCAGGCAATCCAGTTGGGCTGGTTACCGCGCGTTCGGATCGCCCAGACTTCCGCGGAAGGTTACGGACAAATCTATGTCGGAATCATCAATTGGTTGCTCATGATTGCCACGGTCAGCCTGACACTATTCTTTGGAAAGTCTGACAACCTGGCTGCGGCCTATGGAATTGCTGTTTCGCTGACCATGCTCATGACCTCCGCACTTCTTTTCATTGCCATGCGCGAGATTTGGGGTTGGAGTCTGTTCGCGAGTGGCTCAGTTGCCGGTGCCTTTCTTTGCATTGATGCCAGTTTTTTCGTTGCAAACCTCACGAAGATCGCTGACGGCGGTTATGTACCGCTGCTTCTCGCCAGCCTGATCTACGGGATAATGTGGGTCTGGCACACCGGTTCGACGGCTGTCGTGCAAACCCTCAGCGAGCGGGGCATCCCGGTCAGAAAGTTCCTGGAGTCGGTCGTATCCCGTAAAATCCCCCGGGTTCCCGGCACCGCCGTTTTTCTGACCCGGACATTATCCGAAACCCCCCCGGTCATGGTTTGGCATGTCCTGCGCAATCGTGCGTTACACGAAAATCTGGTTGCTCTTACCGTCGTGTCGGAATCCGTTCCATGGATCGAAAATTCCAGCCGTCTGTCATTGACGGAAATTGAGCCCAATTTCTGGCGCGCAACAGCAAGGTATGGATTCATGGAAAGGCCGGACCTTCCTGCGGTGCTTGGGCGCGCACTCGAGCAAAGTTGCCCCGTTCAGGCAGACGATGTCGTCTACTATGTCGGGCATGAAACGATTCTTGGCAGGGAAGACGGCAGCGGTCTACCTCTCTGGCTGGTAGCGGTCTTTGCCTGGATGGAAAGAAATTCCGTCCACGTCACGGACTTCTTCAGATTACCGAGTGACGGCGTGGTCGAAATTGGACGACAGATCGCCATCTGACCCCCTATTCGCCAGTTCGTATAACCCTGGCTTGGGCAGAGGCGCATATTTCACGACCCACCACTATCTGGCGGAGAGAGAGGGATTCGAACCCTCGATGCAGTTTTTGACCGCATGCTCCCTTAGCAGGGGAGTGCCTTCGACCACTCGGCCATCTCTCCGATCTAACTCAGGCGACATTATCGCTCAATTGGGGAATTTGCGCTATCCAGGCCAAAGGCTTTATGAAGGGTTCGGACAGCCAGTTCCATGTATTTTTCGTCGATCACCACGGAAATCTTGATTTCCGAAGTGGAAATCATCTGAATATTGATGCCTTCCTCGGCCAGGGTACGGAACATCAGGCTGGCCACGCCCGCATGAGACCGCATGCCTACCCCCACGATGGAAATCTTGCAAATCTTGCAATCACCCTGAACTTCCCGGGCTCCAGTCTGGGGTTTGATGGACTGAGTCAAAATATCCAGGGTTTTCTGGTAATCGTTACGATGCACCGTGAAAGAAAAGTCCGTGGAACCGTCCACCCCCGTATTCTGGATAATCATGTCCACATCGACATGGGCTTCACCCACGGGCGATAAAATGGCATGGGCAATTCCTGGGCGATCAGGCACGCCCAGCAACGAGAGTTTGGCCTCATCGCGGTTGAACGCAATACCTGAAATAATGGGTTGTTCCATGGTTCTATTATCCTCGAAGGTAATCAAGGTGCCTTCATTGTCGTTTTCCGAAAAACTCGATAACACCCGCAACTTGACCTTGTATTTCCCGGCAAATTCCACAGAGCGGATTTGCAACACTTTCGATCCCAAACTGGCCATCTCCAGCATTTCCTCGAACGTGATGGTCGCCAGACGACGGGCCTCTGGCACGATGCGCGGATCCGTGGTGTACACCCCATCCACATCCGTATAGATTTGGCACTCATCGGCCTTGAGGGCCGCCGCGATCGCCACCCCGGTCGTATCCGACCCTCCGCGCCCCAAGGTCGTGATCTCCCCTCCTTCTGTCACACCCTGAAAGCCCGCGACCACGAGGACAGTTCCTTCAGCGATGTCCGCAAGCAAACGATCGGCCTGAATATCCAGTA
>NZ_DAHVHV010000026.1:0-29147 GCF_027317285.1 Ferrovum sp.
TTCATGCGCAAGAGTTTGATTCTGCCCCTGCTCGAACAGAGGGTGCGCATCATTGGTCAGGTGCGACGGGATACGGCTCTCTATCTGCCGCCGGAGCCAGAACCGAAACGCCGGGGGCCGAAACGAAAATACGGGCAGCGGCTCGATACGGCCATGCTGGATACATTGCCAGCGCAAGAAATGGATCTGGTGCTGTACGGCAAAATGCAGTCGGTCAGATTGCGCTCGACCATTGCCGTGGCACGATTCCTGAAGGGAGTGCCCGTGCGGGCGGTGTGGTGCGAGATCCATCAGGACGACAACACCTGGTCGCGTCCGCGCCTGATTCTGGCGACCGAGACGGAATTGTCGGCTCAGGCCGTGGTGGAAATCTACGCCGAGCGTTGGGGTATCGAGCCTTTGTTTCACAACCTGAAGCGATGGTGGGGTGTGGCAAACCTGTGGCAACAATCGAAGGGGGCGCTGGAACTGTGGATGCAGATCCGTTCCACAGCCTACGCCCTGACGCAATTGCTCGCCCTGAAGTTGTGGGAATCCTTTCCGTTGATGGAAATCGCACCCTGGCGCAAGGGAACAATGATCACGGCGGGACTTTTCGGTCAGTGGATGCGAATCCAATTTATCGGACTTCCCGTGCGCCATGCCTGCAACCCGAAGTCGGGGAATTTCGCGATGCCTTTCCCCACTCAGGATCAACGATTGCAGTGTTGAGGCATACAACCTCCCGTCTGTCATGGTCGAATCGTCCTGTTTTTGTGTTCGGCCCACCCCACCACCAGGAAAAATCCGGGACGGCTGGGAGAGGCGTATGTCTAAAGTTCAGTGAAATTAAAGAGAGCGTGCCTGAAATGACGCCGGAATCCTGAAGCCATGGGGCAAGTCTCGGCAATTCTGGTCAACTATTTCAGCGCCGATTTGATCATCCGGGCGGTGCATTC
Organism: Ferrovum sp.; assembly: GCF_027317285.1. Taxonomy (NCBI): domain Bacteria; kingdom Pseudomonadati; phylum Pseudomonadota; class Betaproteobacteria; order Ferrovales; family Ferrovaceae; genus Ferrovum; species Ferrovum sp. The sequence continues at coordinate 939 of NZ_DAHVHV010000026.1, forward strand.
CTTGTGCGATCAGAAAGTTGACAGCGAAATCCTGGTGGTGGATAACAGCCTCGATCCCCAGGAAGCAGAACTGCTCAGGACCGGGATACCGGAATTCGTCAAACTGCGCATCAATACCACCAATACGGGGTTCGGTGGGGCATGCAACCAGGCCTATGCCGAGGCTTCGGGCGAGTCGATCCTGTTGCTCAACCCGGACGCCTACTTGCTACCGGACGCCCTTGGGGCGCTGGAGCAGGCGCTGCAGGGCGACGAGAGGGTGGCGGCGGTGGGACCGCGAACCTTTTGGGATGCCGAGCAGCAGTTTTTGATGCCACCCAGTACCTTTCCCTCTCTGGCAGATTACTGCGGCAGTTGTTTGGCGCGCAGCAGTCCGTTCTTTTTTCGCTGGCGTTCCCGCCATTTCAGCCATTGGGCCTGCCGTTACTGGAGCAGTGATGCGCCCTTGTCGGTGCCTGCATTGTCGGGCGGCCATGTACTGCTCAAGCGTGCCGCCCTCGAAAAAGCGGGCGGATTGTTCGATGAACGATTTTTTCTCTACTGGGAAGACACCGACCTGATGCAGCGCCTGCGTGCCGCAGGGTATGATTTGCGCATGATACCTGCTGCCCGCGCCGTTCATGAATATACCCATTCCCCCGAAAAGAGCCAGCGTATCGCAGAAGGTTGGCCGACCTATTACCACAAGCATCTGGCGGCCCATCCTCTGGTACGCTGGCTGGAGCGGGGGCGGCGTACGGCAGCCCCGGGCAGGGCTTCTTCGCCGGCGGCCCTGGAGGCGTCCCGCCGGGACAACGGCGATCTGGTCTTTTCAGTTCCCGTGCCATGGCAAGGATCGTGGTTGCTGGAAATCAGCGTCAATGGCGATTTTGTCCCTGCCATTGGTCATTGGGGGGCGGGTGAGAGGGCGCTACTACCCCTGGCGTTGCAGGAACGCCTGGCGGGACAGGCCCTTCATGTCCGTCTGTCCGCGCCGGGTCATTCCGGGCAGGGCCAGTATTGGCAGAGCGGGTCCTGAATGGAACATTTTTTTATCCCCTACCAAGCCGTCTCGAGTCTGCCTGGCCATGGGGTGGCCGTCCTTGCGCCCCATGCAGACGATGAGGTGTTGGGGTGCGGCGGTGCGCTCGCAGGTTTTGTGGCCCAGGGTCGACCCATTCATGTGGCGGTGGCTTGCGATGACCGTGACGCACAAGCCACCGTTCTCCGTCACGCCGAATCGGAAGCGGCGGCACGGGTGATCGGCTATCCCGCCCCGTTCTTCTGGGGGATCCCTGATGGGCAATTGCGTCAGACACGGAATCTGAGCGATAAAATCCGCGCCTGGCTGGTGGAAACCGGGGCGGATCTGGTGCTGGTGTCCTCCTGTTGGGAAATGCACCCGGATCACCGGGCCCTGGCGGAGGCCGCCATTGCCGCCGTGGTGGCTTTGAACGGACGGGTCCGGATCGCCTTTTATGAAGTGGGTCAGCCTCTGCTGCCCAATACCCTGCTCGACATTACGCCCTGGCTCGACCTCAAGCAGCGTGCCATGGCCTGCTTTCAGTCACAACTGGCGCGTCAGCCCTATGACGACCACATCACGGCCCTCAACCGGTATCGTACTTATACGCTGCCCAGAACAGTGCGGGCAGCGGAAGCCTACCGGGTGCTGACGGCAGAAGAACTCATCACGGAGGGGCTGGACCGGGAGCCCAAAGCCTTGTCCCAGGCGCTTTACCAGGCCGTACAGGAACGGATGCGACGGCAATCCGGCCAGGCGCAGGATCATCAGGAGCATCTTGCAGCAGTCCTGAACAGCACCAGTTGGCGTCTGACCGCCCCGCTGCGTTGGGTGGGTCATCTGCTCAAGGGAAACTGGGGGATCGTGCGCGATGTCTTCAAAGACCGCTTGCCCCCTCTTTTTCGGAAGCTGCCTCGCACCCCGTCCAACACCCTGGGGATTCGGCAACAGCGGACCCCCGGCAGTGGCGTGGACCCCCTGGTCCCTGCGCCGGCCACGGGAGAGGATCGCTGGAAAATCGAAACCCTGCCCGAAGCCCGTTCAGTCGAGATGGCTCACCTTTATCAGAGCGTATTTGGTCACCCTTTGGCCCCCGATTTTCGTGAATGGAAATATGGTCGGGGACGGGGACAGGTATTTGCCGCCTGGAACCGGGCGGGTAAAATGGTGGCCCACTATGGTGGCCTGGTGCGCACGGTCAGTTTTTTTGGAACGCCCGTGGAAACCTGTCAGGTGGGCGATGTCATGGTGGACCCTACCGAACGCGGGGTACTGACCCGGCGGGGGGTTTTCTTCCGCATGACCCAGGCGTTTTATGAATCCCAGGACAGCCAGGCGCGTCAGGCGGCCTTTGGTTTTCCCAATCAGCGTGCCTTCCGGGTAGGACAACGGCTGGGTTTTTACAGCAGCGCGGGCAAGATCTATTTGCGTACCTGGCGGGCCGTATCCGGCGCTTCCTGTCCCGAAGTCCATCCTTTATGGGATATTCCCGATGGGGAGGCCATCGCCCGGGAACTGTGGCGCCAGATGCAGGAGAAAATCCGGCACCTGGTGCTGGTTCAACGGGATGCCGGGTATCTCGACTACCGTTATCGCCAGCGCCCCGACGGCCACTATGGCGTCTTTCTGGTTGGGGCGGCACGACCGGAGCGGGCCCAGGCCATCGTGGTGGTCAAACCACGGGGAGCGGTGCTGGACTGGATGGACTTTGTGGGAACCCCAGCCAACGCGGGGTTGGCGCTTGCTGCAGTCAAGGTTTTGGCGGCTCAGGCGGGGTTGAGCCAGGTACAGGCCTGGCTGACCCAACCCATGCTCGACGCTTTTGACGATGGAACGGCGGTGACCCAGGAAACGGATGTGGAAGTGGCTCAATGGGATTGCGGCGAGTCTCGTGGCGGATCGGCGCGGACCCGGGGGCGCTGGTGGGCCATGTACGGAGATACGGATTTTCTTTAGCGGGGGAATTTGCAGGAGGCCACGCTAATCCTCCTGTTTCTCTCCGCTGGCCAGTTTTTCCAGTTTGGCCTGATCGACCCTCAGTTCATCGCCCTGGCGGGTCAGTACCCCCTGGGCTTGCAGCACCTGAAACGTTCGGGTCACGGTTTCGCGGGTGAGGTTGACCATGATGGCCAGTTCCTGATGGGTCGGGGCCTTGATGATCACCTGTTGGGGGGGCTGGCCCGGGGCCACGTTGATCATGATCTGGAGTTGGGCGCAAATTCGATGGAGCGGATTGGTGACGGACAGGATCTGGCGCTGGCTGAGTTGATGACGGACACGTTGGGCCAGTCGTCGGCTCAGGGCTTCAGCCAGTTGGGGACTGGAAAACAGGATGGGACGAATCTCGTTGCCCGGTAACAGCACCACCCGGGCACGTCCGGTGGCAATCACGAATTCGGGTTGGGAACCCCCGTCGATGAGGGACAGTTCGCCGAAATAGTCCCCTTCCTCAATGAAATAAAGCCCGACTTCACGGCCATCCAGCGTAAAATCGATGGCCTGGAGCCGTCCTTCCATGAGAAAACACAGAAAGGGCACGGGTGGGCCCTTGGTCAGAACCATTTCGCGTTTGGCAAAGTCGCGCAGGGTGGCCAGTGGGGCAATCTGTTCCAGGGCTTCGGCGGACAGCAATCTGAGCAGGGAAAACTGTTGCAGGAGCAGGGTATGGGCACTCATGGACGGACATTATACATTATAAGGGGGATGTGACTGGGCGCACAGATCAGGGCGGGGAAATCTTTTAGGATGGCGGCTATGATTACGTTGATTCGTCTGATGATGGGGTTTCTGTGCCTGCTGGTTTTGCCAGGCTGGGCGGAGTCCGCGCCTGCCTCGACCGCGGTGGGGCAGGTGACCCTGACCATCGGTGCCAGCCAGGTGGTGCGCGCGGGGCAGGTTTCCCCCCTGGTTCGAGGCAGCACCATTCAGGTGGGAGACCGGATAGAAACCAGCGCCAGTGGTCATGTCCATATCCGTTTTGTGGATCAGGCGCGGGTCAGTGTGCGTCCCAATTCGGTGTTGGTGGTTCAGACCTATCACTTCGATCCCGTTGATCCCACCCAGAATGCCGTCAAGTTTCAGTTGGAGCAGGGCGTGGTCCGCGCCATTTCCGGGGAGGCGGCCCATCAGGCCAGGGATCGTTTTCGTCTGAACACGCCGCTGGTGGCCATTGGCGTGCGCGGGACGGATTTCACCACCCAGGCCGGTCCCCTCGGTTCGGCGGTGGTGGTCAATCAGGGGGCGATCGTGCTGACTCCCTTGGGCAAGGGGTGCTCGGCCAGTGCCCTGGGACCCTGCGAAGGGGCACGGGCACGGGTACTGTCCGCCAGTATGGGGAGTACGGCACTGGTATACCGTGCCAACATGAGCGAACCCAGTTTCCAGCCGCTCAACTCCCTCAAGGGGACGGACCACATTACGCCGATCTTGCAGCAGGAACAACAGGGGGCTGCGGAAAGTTCGGAGGTGGTGGCAGACAGTAAGGAACCGGGATCTGTCATGAGTCTGCTTCCCCAGAGGTCCGGTCTGGTGTGGGGGCGCTGGCAGACCACCGCGGTGCCGGGGGATGACCTGACCGTACCCTTTCTGGAGGCCCTGCGCGGCAACCAGGTGACGGTGGGAGACGGATATTACTTTCTGTTCCGGAATACGGGCGTCCCCCAATTGCTGGGGGGGGTGACGGGCGTGGCCCAATTCGGTCTACAGGGGGGGGCGGCCAGTTATCGCAGTCCTGGCAATGTGTACAGCGCGGCTTCACTGCAGGGTGGAACCCTCGGGATTGATTTCACCCACGATACCTTTGCCACCACCTTGTCCGTCAATTCTTCGGTGACCGGCCTTCAAACCTTTTCCTCGACCGGAACCCTCAACCCGACCACGGGGATTTTCACCAACGGGGCGGGCAGTCCCCGCACGGCTGGCGCAGTCTCCCTCGATACCCTGCAAGCCGGTTACCTGTTCAACAAACCCCTGACCAACGGGGGGGCCTTGCTGGGCGCCACCCTCTGGGGGCGATGATGAACCGGGTCTACTCCAACTGGATGGAGCATCCCTGGCGTCTGCGGTTTCTGGCCCTGGGGCTGGCGGCCTGTGTGACCGTCATGGTGACGCTGCTGTGGCGTGCGCCCCTGCACCAGTGGGACGAACGCACGGGAAGTGCGGTCTGGTCCTGGGGGAGGGAGGCGCAGGAGCGGCGCGTGGTGGTGGTGGATATCGATGAAAAAAGTGTCCAGGCCCTGGGCCCCTGGCCCTGGCCCCGGGAGCGCACCGCACTTCTGCTGCAGCGTCTGGACCAGGCGGGCGTCAGCCTCAAGTTGCTCGATATTCTCTTCGATACGCCCCGACCGGGGGATGATGCCCTGCGCCATGCCTTGGTCAGTCCCGTTCCTACCGTGACGGGGGAACTCTTTGCCTTGACCGGGAATCCGGGACGCTATCAGACGGGGGTACTGGCGGGTGCCTTGCCCGGCGCGGGGTGCCCCATCGCGTCCCTGCCAGCTGAAGGTTATCTGGCGCCCGCCGCAGGTCTGCTGTCGGCCACGGCGCTGGCGGGACATATCACCCCGATTCTGGACCCGGATGGGTCCGTCCGGCAGGTGCCGGGCCTGCTGTGTCATCAGGGTAAAAGTTATCTTTCCCTACCCCTGGCGGGGGCCTGGGCGGCGCTTCAGGATACCTCGGTGCCGCACCTGCAGGCCGGGCAAAAGTTCACCGACCCGGCGTGGTGGCTGACCCTGGGCGATTGGCGCATGCCTCTGGATGCGCAGGGCCGTTACCGGGTTTCCTATCAGGTGCCGCGTGCAGGCTGGGTATCCGTATCCGCCGTGGACGTACTGGAGGGCAAGGCGCCTGGGTCGTTGCTCCGGGGAGCCTGGGTTTTGGTGGGGGCCACCGCCTTTGGCGCGGGAGACGCCGTGCCCACGCCCCAGGGGGGGGCGGTGGGTGGGGTGGAGGTCCATGCCCAGACGCTGGCTGCCCTGCTCGATGACCGCACCCCCTATACGCCGCCGCGTTTGGCCAGCCTTTGGCCGTGGAGTGCGGGGTTGCTGATTTCGCTCGGATTGCTCGGGGTGCTGGCCAAGGCGCGGCGCAGCGTGGGGCTGGGGTTGGCGCTGGCCGGGGGAATAGGTCTGGCCCTGCTGTATGGCCTCCATGGCTGGCTGTTGCTGTCCTGGCACTGGTGGCTGGACTGGACGATTCCGGCGCTTTATACCGTGCTGGCCACCCTGTGGTTAACCGGGTTTGAGTTGGTGCGGGTGCACGTGGAACGGGAACGCCTTTATCACCACCTCGCCAGTTACCTGCCGGCGGCCGTTGCCCGGGAAGTCGCCTGTCAGGGACCTTCTGCCCAGGTTCAGGCCCTGCGCCGGGAAGCCACGGTGCTGTTTGTGGATCTGCGCAATTTTTCGGCCTACTGTGAAGGACGGCCTCCGGAAGAGACGGCAACTTTGCTGCATCTCTTTTATACTACGGCCACGCATGTGGTGGAGGAGTACGGGGGTGTGGTCGAACAGATGGTCGGCGACGGACTGATGGCGGTATGGAATGGCTCAGAACCCTGTGTCGACCATGGCCGTCAGGGGTTGGCGGCGGCAAAGGAACTGTGGGACGTTCTGGGGGCACGACTGCCGCACCTGTCCAGCCAGCGTGTGCCGCCGCTCGACATCGGCATGGGGATGGAATCGGGGACGGTATTGATCGGTTCCTTCGGTCCTGCCCAGCGTCGGGTCCATACCGTACTGGGCGAGACGGTGTCGGTGGCGGCAGCTTTACAGGCTATGACGGGCGAGTTGGCGTATCCGGTTCTGCTGGGCCCCCAGTTGGTGGCTCTTGCTCAACCCGAGGGAGTGCAGGCATTGGGACAGTTTTTGCTGCCGGGAATGGCTCGTCCCCGGGTCTTGCATGCCCTGCCTGTCGCCATGGATTCCCGACGCTTGCGTCTGGTATACGAAGCCGAGGACCGGCAACAGGCCACGGCTTGAGGGGTTGGCAACGCCTGCTGGGAGCCGTTCTTTTGGGCGGTGGGGTTGTCTTGGGAGCTATTGCGGCCAGCCCAGTTCCCTGTCCGGGGGCTTTCCCGGTCATCCCGCCCACTACCTTGCAGGCACGCCAACAGGCCCTGGCTGACTTGACAGGACTGGAAGAGTCCTGTCGTAACCGCGCAGATTTTTTTGCCTGGCAGGGCACCTTGCTGCTGTTGTTGCAACATCCCCAAGAAGCGGCCAATGCTCTAGAAAAAGCCCTGATGCTCGACCCGGAACTGGCGGGAGCGCAACTGGACTATGCCCAGGCCCTGGCGCAACTGGGAGAACGGGACGCCGCAAAGAATCTGACCTTGACCGTATTGGGTCGTCCCGACATTCCCCAGACCCTGCACGACTGGCTGGCCAATCAGCCCGGTTTGCAGGGGGAGCAGGGATGGCAGACGAGTTGGACGGTGCAGAGCATGCTGGGCCATGAAACCAATTTCAACAGCGCGCCCAGTTCCAACCTGGTGACCTTGACACTCCTGGGCGGGAATGTGCCGGTGACCCTGAGTCAAAGCATGCGTCCCGAAGCCGGTTTCGCCCTGCTCAACACGGGAGCCGTGGAAGGGGTGCGTCAATGGGCTGACAGCCAGTTGACGCTCGAGGCGGATGTCACCGATCGGACCAGTCAGAATCATGCCGACAGCAATTTGCAATGGGTGGATGGATTGGCCCTGTGGAGCCACCGGTTGGGGGAGGGGAGTGCCGGTGGCCAGGCGTCGACGACCCGGTTGTGGATGGGGGGGCAGGTACTCTACGAAGAGAATACCAGTAAACTTTTTGTGGACCATCCGCTGAGTTGGGGAGGATTGGAGTGCCGGTATGGTACGGGCGGAGAATACAGTTTGCGGGATTACCCCACGGATCCTGTTTTGAATGGGGTCTATACGGGTATGGAACTGGGAATGGGATGTCAAAAGGGTGAATCCATGGTGACGTTCACCGGGATGTGGGGCGTGGATCAGCCACAAAACCCCATCCGACTGGGGGGGGACCAGAGTCGGGACGACTTTTCTGTGACGGCCACTCATCCTCTGGGGCCGGGGATGTTGATAGTGCTTGGGCAATGGAGCCGCTTGAGCGATCAGGAAGCCTACAGCCCCTTGCTGGGGGGGGTGACGCGCGGCATCATCCGGCGCGGAGGGCGCGTCGAATATGATTATCCCTTGAACCCCCACTGGACCGTGCTGGGCTATCTGGACACCTTGTCCCAGGATTCCAATATCAGTTTGTTCACCGTGAGCAACCAGGCCATCTACTTTGGCTTGCGCTGGGCCGGAAAATAAGGTAAAAAGTCACAGTTGCAAACTGAATGTGCGGGTCTGTGATTCAAATCACAGGGGGGCGCGGCGGACAGGTGTAGCATCCGTCACTAGAAAGTCGGGGTATCCGCAGAAAGAAAAACAACTTAACGCCCGAAAGGAAAGGAGATGTCTACTATGTTAAACCACGGTGCCGAAATTGCCCGCTATGCTGGCGCAATGTATGGCATAGTTCATGATGATGTGACCGTGCTTTCAGTGAAGGACGATATTAGAGGTGCTTTTAGACTCACTACAAGTCTGGCCAATCGCGCCACATCCAGCATCGCATCCGTATTTCTCCGTTCCGCAGAATTTGCTCGTATTCGACTAAGCAACTTTTCCAAAGGTTGCTTAGTCGAGTGCGGGCAAACAATTTGATTGTTTCTGAACTCGGTTTCTTTGCAAAGAAATCAAATATTTTGATAACCATTAATCAAGAGGTAACACCATGCAAATCAACACAGCCACTTCTGTAGGACAGGTTGAGAGTTGGGCAATCGCATTGCTGGGCGACGCGATTGGCTCCACAACCATGGGGCAAATTCAGTCAGATATCGCCGCGTACGGTGGCTTAAACAACACTTTTAATACCTACTACAACGAGTTGTTTGCCAGTGTCCCCACGGCAACGGTTGCTGCCACCATGGCGGCTAATCTGGGCATCGTTGTTGGTACCAATGGCTTGACACAGGCAAATGTAGGCGCTGCTGTGGCCTATATCACAGGTTCTTTGAATGGTGCGGTATCTACGGGTGGAGTGGGCCTGGAGGTTCATAATCTTTTGAACCTGTGGGCTGGCATGACTGCCGATCCAATTTATGGTGCTGCTGCCACTGCTTACAACACAACGGTTCAGAATGTTGTGGGTTACGAACAAACACACGCACCTGACACAAGTGCTGCTGCCGCTTCTGCAGCTGCCGTTGCCTCTGGCGCATCCGTATTGCTCACAACCGGGACTGACATTGTAACGGGGACCAACTTCCTTGGTTCTGAGACCTACTACAATGTTGACGGGAAAGGGCCTACGCTTAACGCGGGTGATATCCTTACCGGTACAGCAGCACCTGCGGGTGGTGTGGCTAATAACACACTGACCATTACTGATCTGACACCGAATGTCCAGAACGGTAACTTGCCTAGCGGTGTGACGCTGAATAACATTCAGAATGTTGTTCTGAATTCTTCCAACAACACTGCGCCTTCTGGATTTAGCACCGTGGGTGTTGCGGGTGTCAAAAATCTGACGATTACGACTGCTGGGCAGTTTTCTGATCTGGCGCAAGCAGATCAAACCACCAATGTGACGATGAATCACAATTCAGTGCTCGCTGGTGCGGCCACCGCATTGGGTGGAAACAACGTGACCGTGACTCAAAACAGTGGGGCGGTTTATGTCGGGCTGATTGAAGGTACTGTACCCTTGCCATCGAGCGTGGCAACGGGTGCCATTCAGGTGACGAGTAATTCCACAGGTACCACACAGGATAACGATGTTCAGGTGGTTGGTGGTTCATCAGTATCTATCACAACGACTTCTGCATCGTTTAACGGTGCTGTGGAAGTCGGAAACACAGCGGGTAACACCGGAAACAGCGCTGCTGGTGGGTTGACCAATACTTCCGGTCAGATTACGGTCAACAATGCAGGAACATCCAGTTCGACTACCGTATATGGCGGGGGTGCTGCAGGCGTAACGGTGAACGCAGCCGGTGGAGCTGTCACCGTGGGTGACCCGACTGCCAGAGTTGCTTCCAACAATACGACTGGTACCGTGCAGATCACTGATGCTGCGCAAACTGCGTTTGATGGTGTGACTGGGTTAACGCTAGCACAACAGCAGAATGATGCTTTACTCCTTGGCTACACCTCTGCCGCACTTACAGGCCACAATGTCACCCCAGAGAACGTTGATGTTAGCGGGGGAAGTACGGTCAACGTAACCACGAATGCAGGGGGCGTTACTGTAGGCTCCGCCAATAATCCGCTGATTGCGGGCACGGAACCCACCGGTGCAGTAACGGTGGTGGACACAGCCAACCAATTGGGGACCGTATACACTAACAGTACGGCCGTCAATAATTACAACCAAGTTTCCGTCTACGGCGGGACAGACGTTTCTGTGACGGCGGCCAATGCAGATGTAACGGTTGGTAGTGGGTTGTCTGGAGAGGATCCCACAGGCGCGGTGTCGGTAACGGAAAGTGCGGCAACGACATTATCCATGAACGGTGAAAATATCTTTGTCCAAGGCGGAAACGGTGTGACGGTATCTGCTCAAGGGCAGAATGTTTCCGTTGGCAATATTTCTCCGACATCTGGTGCTCAAGTCGTGACCCAAAATGGGGTACTGACCGGTGCTGGCATGGGCGCTGACCAAGGTACAGTCGTCGTTGATGGCGGTTCTACTGTTAATGTCACCACGACCGGCGGCAGTGTGAGCGTGGGCGCGGTGGTGGGTGCTACCAACGCAGTGCCGACAGGTGCTGTGAGCATTACTGACAACTTCGGTTCTGGCAACGCAACTGCTGACCAGATCAGTGTTTTGGGCGGAACGACAGTCAACATCAACGTCGCTTCGGCAGACAGTAATACGATCAGCGTGGGTGCTGCTGCTACGTTGAATTCATCGGGTACTGGACTGAGCAACTCAGCGTTGGAGCCTACTGGCAATGTGACCATTGCTAATGGCACTGTAGCGAACCCCGGTACTGGGGGCGTGAATGTTTACACCAACGGTGCCACAAGCGTTTCCATCACAGGTGGTTCGGCTCTGAACGTTGTTGATGTTCAGTCTACCTTGGCAACGGGTGGTGCGAATGCAGGCAAAGCAGTAGGTACCAGCACATTGTCGTCTGTGACGTTGGATAACATGCAGACTGGTGGGCCTATTAATGTTCAGTCCGATGCATTGACTGGGCTGTCCGTACTGGACAACAGCATGGTCAACAATGCAGTAACTGTGACCAACAACACGGCTGGACATGCACTGACCCTGACCTTGGGCAACGACAACAACACGGTCAACCCAGATGGAAGTGTCAATGCAATTGGGTTGGGTGTGACGGATGCAAATGCAACTAGCGTCACGGTAACCGGTACTACGGCATCGAGTTCCACTGTCACATTGTCTGCGGCGAAAGCGGCCACGTTGACGGCGACCAACGCTGCAGCGACCACATTGAATCTTGCTGGCGACAATGCCCTGACCACCATCACGGCAACCAACAAGGGTGCTTTGAACCTTGGGGATGTGTCAGGCTTGGCTAAGCTTGCAACGATCAACGCGACAGCCTCTACGGGTGCTGTAACTGTCAGCAACCTCAATACTTCAACGACCAGTTTCAATGGTGCGGCGGGTACGGGCAACATGACGGTGGGCATCAACAGCAATACCTTGGCCACTGGGGTAAGCATTGTGGGTGGGTCGGGTTCCAATACCTTGATCGCTAACTACAATGCTTTAACCACAGATACCGCTCTGGGCAACAATGCCAGCATCAAGGGTTTCAGCACCTTGCAACTCGGCAACAATGTTAACTCAGCGGCTGTATTGGCCGCGGTTCAGCAGGTGGATACTATCACCTTCACGGCACCCGTCGGTACTGGTGGCATATTAGTCGAATCCATTGGGTCAGTAGGTGTTGCGATCACGACCACAAATGGCGAAACAACAGTTCAATTGGCTGCTCAATTGGAAGCTGAAGTTGCCGGTAATGCTAATCTTGCTGCTGCAGGCTACACGGTACAGTACACGGGAGGGAATTCTTCCTTCACCGTCACTGGGCCGGCTGCAGGAACTTCCTTCACGGATTCTGTGGTTAATGCCGGATCAATGGGTGACACATTCACTGTCAGCCAAGCGGCAGGTCATACGGCCGTTTCAAGCGCCTACGATGCGACCGGTTTCTCCACATTGTCCGTGGGGGTCACATCAGGGGTGGTGACATTCGATAATGTTGGAGCAGGCGTTACGCTGGATGTTACGGCAACTCCTGGAAACTTCATCAACTATCTGCTGGCCAATTCTGCCGGTTCCAATGACACATTGGCCCTGACAGTGGGTGTGGATGGAACGCCGATTGCTCTGGGCGGAACGGGGACTGGTGCGATCAACACCACGGTGCTGACGACTGGCATTGAAAATGTCAATGTGGCCAGCAAGGGATCGGTTACCGCAACTAACGGTACTACCCTGACCAACACAGTGACGATTGGGGATACTGGCGCCAATGCAGTGACGATTACCGGTGACCAGGCTCTGAACCTGAACCTTCGCACCGATGCAAATGGTGCATTTGCAAAAGTGGCACAAGTGGACACCATTTCCGTGGTGGGAGCTGCTACGGTAACCGGCAACCTGGTTCTGAGCATTAATGGCACGAGTTCAGGGAATATCTCGATTAGTAACGGTCAGTCGGCTGCTATGATTGCCTCCAATATTGATGCCGCGCTTATTGCGCTCGCACCTCTCGGAGTGACTGTAGCCCCGTATGTGGCTGGTGCGACAACCGTCACTGTGACGGGTAATGCTGCGGGTACTGCAATCGTGGATTTTGTGGCCAGCAATGCGTCAACCGGAGACACGGTGTCCGTTGCCACCACGACGGCCAATAGCGTGCTTGGATCGTCGAACGTGACCAGCATCAGTGCTGCTGGATCCACTGGTGCGGTGAATGTGACGGGCGTAGCTCTCAATGCCTCGGGTACAGACACCATTACTGGTGGCACGGGAACACTGACAGCCCAAGGCGGTGGTGCAGATACCAATGTGGATACGATCACCACGGGTTCTGGTGGTGGCGTGATTACCCTTGGTGCAGGGGGAGGTTGGGTCAAGACTGGAGCTAATTTCGGTAATTATTCTGCCGGGAGCGAGACTGTCAACCTGACGGCCTCGGCAAGCGCTTCGGACACCCTGAATGTCAATGATGGGTCCGTCGCGACCTACAATGGGGCGGCAGGCGGTGTTACCGGCTTTGTGCTTGGGGTGAAGAATGCTGACCAGTTGAGTTATACCAATGCCCAGCTCGGAAGTGCCCCGGCTGGAGGCACCAAGACTATCGTTGCCAACACGGCAGCGGTGGCACCCGTCAACAGCCTTGCCGACTTTGCTAATGCTGCAGCTGCGCTGAATGGTGGGGCTCTCACAGGGACACTTCAGTCTATTCTGGCAAACCTTGATTACACCGTTTCCAATGGCGTGATCACCTTCCAGGCGACCGGGGGGCATCAGTTGTCCAACTTCACCAGTGGGCAGTTGGTGAGCGCAGCCGAGATCATCGTCAACACTGGTACAGGCCCGCTGGGTAGTAGTGGCCAGATTGCCGCCTTCTCGACGGGAGGGGACACCTATGTTGTAGCAAATGATGGTGCAGCAACGCTGGCTATCGGAACAGGACAAAACCTTGATTCGGTGGTTGAGTTGAAAGGTGTCTCTAGCGTCGCTGGCTTTGGAACCACTGGAGCTGCGGGGACGGTTGATGCCACCAATGTGACAACGCTGGTATCCAATAGTGCCAACACGGGAACTGCTGCAGCCCAAGTGTACGATGATACAGGGTTTGCACGGGATTCGTTGGGCATAGGTGGTAGGGTGGCTCTTAACTCCTTTACGGCTGGAGTGAACAGCAACAGTTACACGTTCGACAATCTTGCGGCTTCGGCTATCCTTACAGTGAATTCCGGCAATCTCGGTGCAGCACCACATGTTGGCAGTATCACCACCACTCAGATGGGAGTATCGGGAGGTAACAGTCTGACGGTCAACATTGGAGCAGTTGGGGATGTCACCTTTATCGACAGCCTGACGGTGACAGGTGATGGAGCACTTGTGTTGAACGGTCTGGGGGGGCTTGACTCCATCACTTCCCTGGTTGATGCGACGAACACCCTTTCATCCATCTCCATTACGGGTTCAGGTGTAGATGTCGGTGGCATGACGGATACTGCCCTGACCAAGATCGATGTATCCGGTGCAACAGGTTATGTTGCGATTGGTGATACGACGGCTTTGTCGCAGGCTGGTTTGACGATATCGGGGGTTTCATCGGGTGCGGTTGATACTAGTTATGTTCAAATCGGTAACTTCAATGGTGCTATCCCGGTTGCAGGCGTCACAGGAAATAATGATGTGATTACCCTGGGTACAGTGGCTACTAATAACAATGCGAGTAACGAGATTGCTGCCTCAGGATCCGGAACGCATATCAGCATTGATGGCACAGGCAACAATACGATTTACGCCATCGGTGCCAGTGATGTGATTACGTTGGGTGATGCTGCCAACGGGATTGGTGCTAATACAATCACCGCTACGGGAACAGGGGATACCCTGAACTTGGTGGGTGTGGGGAACGTATCGACGGCAACAGTGGGTAACAACGCCACGATCAACTTCACGGGACAGACCGCCTCGGGAGGAGCATCGAGCAATGGGATCATCACCATTACCGGGGATTCTTCAGTTACATTGAACCATGTGATGGATAGCGTTGGCGCAGGCGGTCAAAATCTGGTGTTGAACAACACAACCACTGAAGTAATGGCGGGTGGTGTAGGCGGTACATCAAGCATGGTGAACGTGGCTTCTGCTACGACGCTGACCCAAGCTGAGAATCTGGCCGTATCAATGGCTGTATTGGATTCTTCTGTAGTCGGCCTTACTGCAGGAGCCAGTCATACTGCAGGAAATGCTGCGTATGGTACGCTTGCGGCTAACAAAGGTGTGGTTGACTGGTTCCAGTTTGGTGGAAATACCTATGTTGTAGAAGCAGTAAACAACACAGGTGCTCCAGCAACCCACGCAACATTGGGTGCCAGTGATGTGGTGGTCACGATCACAGGTAATGTGAACTTGACGCACCTTGGAATCACCGGTGGTCACACATTGCACCTGTAATCAGTAAGAAATATCCCGCCCTGCAACTGGGGCGGGACAGCATTGAAAGGTTTCAACCCCGCAGTGAACCTGCGGGGTTTTTTTCTAATCATGGAGAAAGAAATGACCCTCATCAAAATTGATGAAAAAGAATACGATTTGGACAAATTGTCGGAAGAGGCAAAGAACCAGTTGACCAGCATCCAGTATGTGGACGCTGAATTACAAAGGTTGAGTGCCCAGGTTGCTGTATTACAGACGGCACGGATCGCCTATAGCAGGGCTCTGAACGAGGCTTTGGAGTAAACGGTAACGGAACGGCGTTGTATTCAGGGAGGATTGACCCCGGCATACTCTGATCATCGAGGGCGGATGATCCGGAGTGGGGTTACGAATGGCTGTGCTGGGTGAAACGATACAGATCGGAGCGCAGGGGGTTGTCTGCGAAGTGCGCTTTCCAGCAGCGTGGGGTCAATTGCCCGATGTCCCTGGCCGGATGCTGTCCCACCCGTTGCAACACATCCACCAGGTAGTCATAGGGATTGATGTCGTGCAGCCGACAGGTGGTGATCAGGGACTGGGCCACTCCGGTCAGTTCGGCACCCACTTCGGTCCAACAGAAATTCCAATTCTTTTTTCCCATGGGGATCACCCGCAGAGCCCTTTCCAAATGGTTGGTGTCCGGGGGAACTTCGGGGTCATTCAGAAATACCCGCAGCCCTGCCTCCCGTTCCCGGGCGTAGCCCATGGCCTCCGTCAGGGGACTGCTGGGCAGGAAGTCCTGCTTGCGAAACTGCTCCTCGATCCAGGCAAAGAAGGACTCCACCACGGGCTTGCTGTGCTTCAAACGGTGGGACTGCTTCTCCTTCCCCGTGAGCTGTGCGGCGCGGATGTCTTCCTCCACGCGATAGATCTGGCCGATCAGATTCAGCGCAATTTCAGCACGCTCTGGTTCCACGCCGCGGGCATCATGAAACTTGCGTCTGCTGTGAACCCAGCATTGGGCATGGGTCAATCCCAACTGGGTTGCATATTTGGCATAAGCTCCATAGCCATCCGTCAACAGGACTGCATCTGCTGGGGCATGCTCACTCTGGAGGGCCTGGGCCACCCGCTTATGCTGGCGATCCGGGTAGAACAGGAAACAGATTTCATCCTGCTCCCCATAGACGGGCCAGAAATATCCCGTCTTCATCTGCCCCTGATCGGTGCGTCCGGCTTTGACTGGAGTTTCATCCATGGTGATGACCCGAGAGGTGCGAATGGATTCCAGTTGAGCCTGGTGAATGGGGCGCAGCAGTTCCAGGGCAGCGTGAGTGAGTTGGGTCAGCCAGGGGCGGCTGACGGTGACCCCGTTACTGCCCAGACGCTGATGCTGGCGATACAGGGGCAGGTGGTACAGGAATTTATCCACGACCATGCCCGCCAGGAAACTCACATCGGCACGGCTGTTATCCAGGACGCCTTGGGGGGCCGGAGCGCAGACCAGAGTTTGGGTTTCCTTGAGTTTGATGACGGGACGCACATACTTGAGGATCACATAACTGGCAGGGCGTTGGGCCAGGCGGTGCGAGACCTTCTCGCTGACGATCTCGTACTGCGCCGGATCCAGCCCCTCTGCCTCTTTGCAGGGCAGGGTGATGGTTTCCACGGGGAGTTTGGATTCGTCGAAGAACAGTCCGTCTTCAACGGGAGGAGTGGACTTGGCGGGTTTGTTCCGGGAATGGGCAGCGACGGTCTGGGTGTCCGGGGCAGGAGGCGGAGTGTCGCCTTCCCCACCCAGGTCACTGAAGGCCAGTTGGAGGCTGTATAGGTCGGGATTGCGGCGTTCCGACTTCTGACCGAAAAGGTGGCGTCTGAACCATTCCAGTTGCCTTTTGAGATGAGCGTTTTCCGCCTGAAGCAGAGAATTGGTGTGGGTCAAAACCGCGACTTTGTCGGTGGGTTTTTGTGCGGTTTCGAGGGCTTCTGACATGGCTGAATCGTACCACGAATCAATCGGTTATATTGATTTTTCGGGCATAATTATGAATTATTTTTGCCCTGATTTCAGGTGGCTGGCAGACGGGAATAGCGCTTGCGAAAGGATTTGGGTTCAACCCCCTCCAGGAGGAGTTTGAGATGGGTCCAATCGGTTTCGGAAGAGCAGATCTGACCCCAGTCAGAGACAAATCTTCCAACTTCCAATCGTTTACTCCAAACACAAAAACCGGAACGATCCCACCACAGCACTTTGATCTGGTTGGCACGCCGATTGATGAAGCAGAATAGGTGTCCGCTCAGGGGGTCCTGCTTCATCTCGTTGCGTGCCAGGGCATAGAGCCCATCATAGGACTTGCGGGCATCCACGGGTTGACCGTAGATGAAGACCCGCCCTGGCTTCGGCAAAGAACATCAGTTCCTGGTGAGGGTCAGTACCACCCCACCACCCAGATCCAACTTGATCTCCAGCGCCCCTGTCTGAAGTTGAGACGTGGGAAATTTCAGTGTCCCCAACTCCATGAACCCTGCGGCTTGCCCCTCATCGGCAGGGACAGAGACCTCATGACGAAACACGCTTTGCCAGCGCATAAAGCGTGATGGGTTTAATCCCTTGTCCCGACAAAAACTCTTGCAATCCTGACCACTGGTCAGAAACTCAGACACGAACCCCCGCCACTCCTGCTTACTGTAGCGCAATCTACCGCTACCCGAATTTGTTTCCATCCCCTTTCTCCCTTGTCAAAACCTGGGAAAAGTATGGGGAATTTCCTTCTGCGAAAATATAACGCCGCTCAGTTACCGCTTACGCTTCGCCTTATCAAACGTCATGAACCCGAGTCGATTGCTGAACTTGCCGAACTGACCGGCCACAAACAAAAAACTCTGACAAAACGACTGGACACCCTCAGCCGTTACGGGTTCGTTGCGCTTTTTCAGGAAAAAGACACCATAACGCCAGTCTCCACCTTGGACTGGATAAAAATCGCGGTGTTATGAACCAACATGGGGTTGACCTGATCATGCGATCGCCATCAACCCCTTCTTCTGAATCACGGTCAGTAAACGCAATGCCGGACCTCCCGGCCTCTTGACCCCACGCTCCCAATCAGAAATCAGGTTCCTGGAGACATTCAGGTAGCGGGCAAACACCGGTTGAGAGATGTTCTCACGCAATCTCAAGGACCTGATCTCCTCTGGACTGAGGACATGCACAGGTGCCAGACACGCATTGTCAAACTCGCGCATCGTTTGTTTGTCGATCGCACCAACTTCCTTCAGCGCCTCCATCGTTTCATGGATGGCGGCAAAGGCATCGCTACGATATTTTCCGGTCATCTTCAAGCACCTCCTCAAACTGTCCCACTTCAATCAACTGCTTCAGTTGTTCTTCTGTCAATGCCAAAACATACTTGGCCATTTTCTTGAACTGTTCCTCTTCATCTTCCCGAATGTTGCCAAGCGCACTCTTGGGAAACCCGTACACGAAAAACGCTTGCTTCCCCTTGCGGAAAAGAACAATGCTACGGTACCCCTTCGATTTACCTTCCCCAGGACGGGCAATCCGCTGTTTAATCACCCCACCGCCTAAGTCAGCATCAATCTGCCCCTTCTCCGCACGGGAAACAGCCTCCAAGAGATCCACGGCAGAGATTTTTTCTTTCCGCATAAAACGACCAAACCATGCGTTCTTAAAAACTTTCAATTTAAACTTCCCTATGAAGCCCAAATTATATCACACATAGCGTTATATAATAGGCCATGCTGAAACTGTAGGCTATCTGGATTGCCACCAGGAGAATCCGAAAATGAGTCTCATGCATAACTCCCTGCATCCCGATGAGATCCTCAAGGAAGATGTCCTCCCTGATCTCGGGTTGACTGTGACAGATGCTGCCGCACAACTCGGGGTAGCCCGTGTCAGCTTGTCGCGCATGATCAATGGTCATGCAGCCATCAGTGCAGACATGGCCATCAGGCTGGCCCAATGGCTAGGTGGGAGTACCGAATCATGGTTGCGGGCTCAACCGCAATACGATCTGTGACATGCCGAGCAGGGCAGTCAAATCAAGGTCAACCCCGTTAAACGGGACAGTCGCCACGGCTCAATAGCCAGACCGTTTCAGCCAGTCCCTACAGAGCCCTCCGTAGTGCGGATTTGTAGGCCAGAATCCCTGAGAAGACTCATTTGGGTACCCTGACATGGTAAGAATCATGTCTCTAAAAACATTCTAAAATCCAGCCCAAATAAAAACTGTTTTTTGTTTTAAAAGGGATTTTTTTCAAAAATGTTCAACCATTTGTATACGTGCATAAAATTGCAACACTTTGATAAAAATAGGTATTGCCGACAGTACAAGTCTGTGCCATTATTCGGCGCATGAAATCCAAATTTTCAATTCGAGCAGCGGCAAGAGCCTGGGGCAAGCAAATCCGCAGTTTTGAGGCTTGGTGCGGGTTCGTTTTTGCTATCGTTTTTGTCTTTTGCGCTGGAGTTGCTGTCTTAGGATTGTCCGCCCTGGTCCTTTCTTCTGACCCACCTGTCGGTATTGCTATAGCGCTGAAATTCGCTCTCATGGCTGGGTTTATCCTGCTCCCCACCTGTGGGTTGTTGACCAGTTTTTTCGAGAAACTTGGCAAAGATTTTGTGGCAGCAATTCCAAAGTTATCTCTGCTCTTTTTATCTTCTTCAGAATTGCTGTACAACACTAAAACCGACAACTTCACCTCCAGAATAATTTCCCTGCCTGCAGAACCACCTCGCCAACTGGCCCGAGTAAATCTGAAAGACATGACAAAAGACAAACTTTTCAGTTCAAACTCGGGCCGATCATTTGGCGCCGTTTAAACCAAGATAACCAGCGTCGTATGGTCGAGCCCATTTCAGTGGGACACCAACATGACGCAAATCAACAAATTCGTTTCAAACAAAGACTGCATTTCAAACCTCATCGAGGCGATCACGGAATCAGGCATAAAGCCGCCTGAATTCGTGATCTTTGATGGAAAATTGCACAGGTTTTCGTCAAGCGGAAAAAAGGGCGACGACGCCGGATGGTATATCCTTTTTGACGGCTCAATACCCGGCGGCTGCTTCGGATGCTGGCGGTCCGGGTTCAAACAAAACTGGCACGCTACTATTGATCGCGTTTTAACTCAAAGCGAAAAAGCTGAATTCAAAGCTTCTCTAAAAGCAGCCCAGGAAATCCGCAAGGCCGAAGAAACCGAGCGCCATGCCAAGGCGGGGGAAAAAGCGGTCACAATCTGGAATTCTGCTTCTCCGGCACCTGAAGATCATCAATACTTGGTCAAGAAGGGAATTTCCGCTTGTGGTGCGCGACTTCTCGAAACCGAGTTGGCTATCCCACTGGAGGATCTAGACGGCAAAATTCAATCATTGCAGTTCATTTCCTCAATTGGTGAAAAACGCTTCCTTTTCGGCGGAAAGGTTTCTGGAAATTTCTTCGTCATTGGAAAACTTGATGGTGCATTGAAAGTCTGCATAGCCGAGGGGTTTGCGACGGGCGCAACCATTCACAACGCAACAGGGTTCCCGGTAGTGATAGCCTTTAACTCGGGGAATCTGCTGCCGGTCACACAAACTCTTCGACAAAAGTTCCCTGATCTGACGATCATTGTCTGCGCGGACGATGACCATAAACAGC
Source organism: Ferrovum sp. (assembly GCF_027317285.1). Classification (NCBI taxonomy): domain Bacteria; kingdom Pseudomonadati; phylum Pseudomonadota; class Betaproteobacteria; order Ferrovales; family Ferrovaceae; genus Ferrovum; species Ferrovum sp. Next base: position 21,797 of record NZ_DAHVHV010000026.1, read on the forward strand.
ATGGAAACCCCGGCCTCACCAAGGCCACCGCAGCGGCCACTGCAGCCAAAGCTCTTCTGGCAATTCCCTCGTTTGGGGAAAACCGTCACGACGAAGACACAGATTTCAATGATATGCAGCGTAGACTTGGTTTAGACAGCGTAAAGTTAACTATCGAAAAATCAATTTCTTGCTCCGTGGTTCCAGAAGTTCCAGCATCCAGCGAAAAAAAGACCTTTTCATTTGAGTTCGGCGGCGGACGGTTCATTGTATCCAACTCCAGGGTGGTTTACATTGGCCCCAGTGACAAGGATGGCGTTGAGCCTGATCCAAAATGGGTCTGTTCTCGGATAACAGTCAACGCGCTCACCCGCGACGAGAAAAGCGGCGAGTGGGGCCGCCTTCTTCAGTGGGAGGACTCTGATCATGTTGGACACAACTGGGCCATGCCAATGGAAATGCTTCAAGGGGATGGAGTGGATGTGCGGCGCGAACTGGCTCGCCTAGGCGTGACTATTGCACCTGGAAAAGCCGCCAGAGACCTGTTGACTTTGCTCCTTCAGACGTACCCAGTCGAGACCCGAGCGCGTTGCGTTGATCGCCTTGGCTGGCACGGCGCTGGAGTGTATGTAACCCCAACCGAAGCGATCGGTCAGTCATCTGAAACGGTAGTTTTCCAGAACGCCCACGCTATTGAACCCGCATTTTCCAGCAATGGGACTGTCGATGACTGGTGCAATTCAGTCGCAACTCTGGCCAGGGGAAATTCCCGACTGTTGTTCGCGCTGTCGGTCGCCTTCGCGGCACCGCTGCTGGGTCTGATCGACGAAGATTCCGGTGGATTTAATCTGAAGGGGGGTTCATCCTCAGGCAAGTCCACGATTCTAAAGGCAACTTCATCCGTGTGGGGTAGTCCGAATAAATACCCAAGGCTATGGCGAGCCACTGCAAACGGCTTGGAAGGCTTGGCGGCGCTCCACAACGATGGCCTTTTGATTTTGGACGAACTGGAACTGTTGGCGTTAGCGGAACGGGAGGATCAGGCGGATCTGCCGGACGGGATCAATCTGCCTGAAGAGATCAAGCGTCGTGAGGACCGGCTCAAGGCCATGGCAGATGCGAAGGCCAAGATTGAAGCACGGGCTGCGGCTCGCTATGCACAGGAGAAAGCCCAGTACGATGACAAGATGAAGGCGCGTGCTGCTCGCGAGCAAGAATCTGGCAGGAAACCAAGGGGCAAACCACCCAAGGCACCGGAATCCGGTCCCAAGAGCACGGACCAGATCAACCTGACCGATGACGAGTCCCGGATCATGCCGGTTTCGGGGGGAGGCTTTGAACAAGCCTATAACGCTCAGGCTGCGGTGGATGCGTCCACAATGCTGGTGGTGGCCACTGGAGTAACCCAGGCTCCCAACGACAAGAAAGAGGTCGAACCCATGCTGGTCACGCTGGAATCACAGAGCGCGGCACTGGGAAACATCACGCAGTTGATTGCTGACACGGGATTCTTCAGCCAGGGAAACATTCATGCCTGCGAGTCTCGACAAATTGAACCCCTAATTGCGGTGGGAAAAGAGGCACACCATCAGGGGTGGCGGGAACGCCACAGTGAGCCTATCGCATTGCCTGAGAATGCCACGCCGATGCAGATCATGGCGCATCGCCTCAAGACGAAGGCCGGGCGTGAATCTTACGCGTTGCGCAAGCAAACGGTTGAACCCGTATTCGGGATCATCAAGTCGGTAATGAGATTCCGGCAGTTCTCTTTACGCGGATTTGAAAAGGTGACCAAGGAATGGTCGCTGGTTTGTCTCGCATGGAATATGAAACGCATGGCCGTATTACGCCAAAATTGCGCCGGTATGGGATAAAACTGGGGGAGGTATGTGAAAAACGGGGGACTACAGACCAAAAATCGAATTGTTATGGGAATAATTTCCATAAATAATCGCGCCGACCCGACTTCTGTGAAGAATTTCACCTAAGCCCGACAGGCTGCTAGCCGCACTGACTTGAGGCTTTGATCATGGCAAAACGATCGGATACCAAGGAAACCGTCCTGCTTGCGTTGGAACTGATGAGGCGTGTTCCCCGCAAACGCAAGATTTCCGCTAAAGAACTATGCGATCAACTGGCGGATACAGAAGTTGCTCGTGACCTACGCACCATCCAGAGACAAATGGAAATGCTCAGTGAGCATTTCGACATCGAGCGTGATGAACGCACCAAGCCCTATGGCTATTGCTGGAAGGAACAATCAGCAGGCATGGCGTTACCCACACTCTCTGAACAGGAATCCCTGTTACTTCTCCTTGCCGAACAGCATTTACAAAGTCTGCTTCCCCCAAATCTGATGAAATCCATGGCGGGATTTTTTACGCAGGCGCATGTCAACCTTGCCCCTTATTCCAAGGTCAAGCAGGAACAAAACCGTGAATGGTTGAAAAAGGTCCGGGTGGTCAGCACTACCCAGCCATTACTTCCACCCACAATAATGCCCGGAATATTCGAAAAGGTCAGCGATGCGCTGTATTCCAACCGGTGGCTGAATGTAGACTATAAAAATGCTGCGGGCAAAAGTACCAAGGCTGAGGTCATGCCGCTGGGTCTTGCCCAACAGGGGACACGCTTGTACCTAGTCTGCCGATTCAAGGATTATGACGACGAGCGCTGTTTGGCCTTGCACCGTATCAATTCGGCAAATATTTCCATTCGTTCCTTCGAGCGTCCCAAGGATTTCGATCTGGAAAAGTTCGACAACGACGGTCGTTTTGGCTACGGCAATGGAAAACTTATCCGGCTTAATTTCCGCATAGAGAAAGAGGCTGGATTTCATTTGCTGGAATCTCGTTTATCAGCGGATCAGACTGTCATCGAACACGAAGACGACTATGAGATCACCGCAACAGTGGTGGACACTGCAATGCTGGATTGGTGGTTGAGGGGATTTGGGAATGGCGTCAAAAACATTCATAAGGACGACCTGGGCATATTTTGCCACAGCAGTGCTGTTTTAAGCGCCGCCAATTGACGGAAATTTTGATTTGGTCAATTCGGGTTGTTTTTTCAAAAATAATTGACTTAAGGCACCTTAAAATCGGTCGAAAAAACGCATGTTATCATTCTGTTATTCAAAATGATGGCGTGAAAAATGGCAAGTCTGGATAAGACCTCGGTACGTAGCCAGGTGGAAAAAGTCAGGAAGGATTTTGAGCAACTTCGCTCTGACGGCAAAGTTTCGCCCGAAGTTCAGGCAATCATGAGCAGCATGCTCATGATTGTCGAACTCATCCTTGCCATTTTTTTGGAGCGCACCACCAAGAAGAATAGCACTAACTCCAGCATTCCTCCCTCGCAAACCGACAAGGACAATTCGTCGCTCACCGATCCGGGCAGCAAGGGCAAAGGTAAGAAGGCCGACGGTGAAACGGTGAAGAATCGGCGCACAATCGAAACACTGACCATCGTACCGGTCGATTACTGTGATAAGTGCGGTGCCGATCTGAGGCAGGTTGGTTGCACCCATGAGCGCCGCACCAAGATCGACATCTTATTCGAGAAAGTCGTCGAACATGTGGAAGTGGAGATCAAGCAGTGCCCCTCCTGCGAACGAGTCATCAAAGGCAAATTCCCGCTGGACATGCCCGGCCCGTTGCAATATGGTCTGGGTGTGCAGGCGTTTATCATCAACCTGCTGGCCTGCCAGATGGTTGCGCTCAAACGCGCGCAAGCTTTGGTTTACTCCATCATTGATGTGGTCATCGCCGAAGCCACTATGTTGCAGTTCATTCTGCGTTTGCATGCCGCATTGGAAAACTGGGAGGTACGGGCAACCGAAAAGTTATTACTGGAAGCGGTCATGCATGTCGATGAAACCTCGTTACGCGTCGACAAGACAAATTACTGGATTCATGTGCATTCGGCGGGTGGCATCACCCTGAAAAAATTGCACCGAAAGCGGGGTGTAAAGGCCATGGAAGGAAATGATATTATCCCGCGATATACGGGCAAACTTATCCATGATTGCTGGGCATCCTATTTCAGTTACTCAAACTGCGGGCATGGCCTGTGCGGTTCGCACCTGTTGAGAGAACTGACTTTCGTGGTGGAGACCAATCGTTATCGATGGGCGCGCCGGATGAAACGCCTGCTGCAGGCCACCTACAAGCGCGTTTCTGATTGCGAGAAGAAATGCCTTGATGATAGGGAATATGCCCGATTGCTAAAATGCTATCGAAAAATTCTGGAACTGGGCACCTTGGAAATGCCTGCTATTCCAGATAAGCCAGCAGGAAAACGCGGTAGAATCGCCAAGTCGGACGCGCATAATTTGCTGGAGCGACTGCAAAAATATGAGGCTTCCGTATTGCTCTTCGCCAGAGACCCACTGGTACCGTTCACCAATAATCGCGGTGAACGCGACTTGAGAATGAGCAAGGTCAAGCAAAAGGTGTCTGGCTGCTTCCGCTCTGAAATCTATGCCCATGCCTATTGCCGCATCACCAGTTACCTGCAAACCATGGCTTACAAAGGGGTCAATCCCATGATTGCCATTCAAATGGCTTTGGCTGGTGAATTAGGGGGCGAGTAGTTACCATGAATCCTGAGCATATCAACCGTGTCGAATTCGCCCGGTATGGTCAGGTCAGTTTTGATTGTTTCTGGTTGAGGATTTGGTTACACTACTGCCCATTAGATGTTTCATGGAATACCAGCCCAGTTGGCGGGGATTGCCAGGAGGCTACCAGTTGGATGTGTAATAAAACCGCGCCGGACGGTTTTCGGTGACAAAAACAAGAGGAGTTTCATTTAATGAAAAGTAGCGTCAAGCAACTCACCCTAGCCGCCATCATGTCTCTGGCCGCCGCTTCCGCCATGGCTGATATGAGCGCCCCTACCGATACCTATGTGGGCGGTGATCTGGGGCGTGCCAACGCCACCGGTATTGGCAATTCCGGCACGGCTTACGGCGCATTCGTTGGCCATGAGTGGAACAAGGAATTTGGCGTCGAACTGGGCTACAACCACTTCCCCAGCGCCAACGGTGTCAGCATCTATTCCATCAGCGTCACGGGATTTGACACCCTGTACTTCGACAACGCCAAGACCATTGGCGCGGTGGGTGTTCTTGGCGGTAACTACTCCAACGCTTCCGGTTACGCTGGTTCCAGCGTGTCGGGGGTTGCTCTGTCGTTCGGTGCTGGCCTGCGGTACAACGTCACAAACAACATCGAGACACGTTTGATGTATGTCCGTAATGATTTGGCCAACAACACCTACTACTCGCAGAACGCTGAGAACTTGATTACTTTGGGCGTCGCCTATCACTTTTAATCAGGCATTGCCTATATTGACAGCCCATGCCTTGCGGTATGGGCTGTCAAGAAAAAAGGAAGAGAAAATGTTCAAAAAAGCCATCGTATTGTCAGCTCTTTCTGCCACAGTCCTGTTGGCGGGGTGTGCGCCTGCAGAGTTTGTGAATCCTGACCCACAAAAGCTGGTTCTTGGGAAATCAACCAAGGAAGATGTTTTCAATGTTTTAGGGAATGATCCAAAGCCAATTGAGGTCGATGCGACTTTGGCACAAAACGGGCAGAAGGTTCATTTCATCGAGTACAAGCACCTCAAGGGCGCAAACTTTTGGGGGTTAATCGTCAAACGACATTCGCATATTTACGTAACTCACAACAACATTCTTGTTGCTGACGGGTATGACAGTTGTTACGACGAAGACTCGACCGAGTTTGATGTTGATAAAGTGCCGCAGATTAAAAATGGGATGACGAAACAACAGGTCATTGCTCTGATGGGCAAGCCTTCTGGTGAAGCCATCTACCCCATGGCTAGAAAGAAAGGCGACAATGCCATGCTGTACCGATATACCCATGCCAGATTTGCTGGGATAGCAACTACCACGGAAGTTGAAGAATTGACGGTATCGCTTGACAGCAACAACCTTGTTGATGATGTGGTGTTCAAGGATGACCGGAATCTCGGGGTTATGTAATTGTCAAATCGTACCTACCCAGGACAAGCTCTTATCTCCGCACTATATATTCGCGGCGGCCTGTCCTCCCTTTGATTTTTCCGTCCTAGGTAGGGCAGTGTTTCAAATCAATCCGAAAATAACGTATTAATATATGGAGTTTAATATGGCCCGTATGACAAATCGCTTGATTATTGCAGGGATAGTATGTGCAATAAGTTTATCCATTTCTGGATGTGGCACTGAAAATAATTTTTTGGCAAATAAAACAAAAACAGTAGAGTATTATCGGATATTTGACATAAAAACTTCAGCGGATGTTAACACTATTTCACATGCTGCAAGTGATGGTCTTGGTCGGAATGTAAATGATGCGAACGAAGTAACACCAATTCCTTCGTTTAGCCAACCACCAAGCGTGCCGGGTCGATTTGCCATTACAGATCCGTTTGCAGGCACACAACTCGGTATGATGATGCAGGGTGCTGGCTCTCTAGGACTAAGAATTGCTACATGCAATGGTGCGGTATGGTCAGCAAAAGCAGTGCGACATATCGCTGGAAATAACAACTTGAATCTGACTGCTTGCTTGTTCCAGTATAAAGATGGATATAACCTCGATCTTTACGCAGTGTTCACTAAAGAAGAAGGTGGGTTAGCTCAAATTGGCAGAGATTTGGCGAGTGATATAGTAGGAACTCCTGAACAATGGACAGAAAAAACCTTCTTGGATATTGTTCGTTCAATAAACCTGAATACAACATCAAAAATTACATTGCTTGAGGCTCAACCGGCAATTTCCGGAACTCCTTGGCTAGATAAATACGACAAATAATTGAAGTCATAACAGTAACAAAACCAGGACAGACTGAAGCGCTGTTTCTCGCGGCAGGCTGTCCTTCCTTTGCTTTTTCCGTCTCTGATGCCTTTGCTTAACTGTCCTGTTGTTCAGTTGATTATCGGACCATGCCGTGGTCGTCTATGGATTTCTGAAGCATTGCGTCGAGCTGTTCCGGCGTTTCTATCCCGTGCTGCTTCAGCATTTTCACCATTTTCGCTTCGGATTTTTCCCGAAGTTGATTGATCTTGTTTTCGATCCTGCGTTTGCGTTCAAACAGTGCGTCGATGCTTGATGTCATGTTGCTACTCCTTGTTCGTAGTATCGTCCAGAGAAATCAGGTCATAGGGAAACCATGAGGCGGTATCCTGTTCCGTGATTGCGAAATAAAGGGCGCGTTTTGCCTCGTCGCCGCAGCCAGAGATAATCGCCGTTGTGGCGAGGAAGAACAGGTCTCTGAGAAGATTTAGGAGTCGTTAAGAAATTACTGTAACAAATAAACAGGGGGTGGTATATTGTCGTCATGGAGATTGAAGACGACGACA